>JAYTXB010000184.1:0-8669 GCA_043743205.1 Schlesneria sp. | reverse complement strand
GGATTTACCGTAGACCGGACGCCTACGTCCGGTCTGTTTGAGCCGACCGGACGTAGGCGTCCGGTCTACGGTTGGTATGCGAACTCCTGCCGCTCGCCTAACGATGAACACAAATGCCCAAGCGGCGAATTCACTCTCGCTCGCGTGGTCTCAAGAATTTGAGTACCGCGACAAACAACGCCGCACCGATGATGGACCAGACGATTGGAAACGATTGGCCATCAAACTGAATGGCCAACAGCTCCTGCAATCCCAACAGGCGGGCGAGCCATGTCCCGAAGACCGCCCCGACAAAGCCCAACGCGATCGAGACCAGGCAGCCGCCGTGAGTATAGCCGGTCAAACTTTGTGCGAGACTTCCGCAGACTCCCGCCACGAGCAACAGCAACAGGACGCTGCCAAGTGTCATGGTTTCACCACCGCGTTCTTCGCTTGACCGGCCAGTTCGGCCGCCTTGTCCTTCACGGCGTCGGCATCGGCCTGCACCTTGTCCGCGTCAACCGTCAGGTTCACGTCGATTTTGTGGCTCATCGTTTCACGACCACTCGTCACGACAAACCAGCCTCGATAGAAGCCGATCCCGACAACAACAACGGCGAGAGCAACCAGAATTCCGCAGAGTCTTTTCATGGCGATATTCCAATAAGGGGTGTGACGCGCGTCAGTTGCTGGAGCCGCGCGGAAATGGATACCGACCGAAGTCGATGTAGTGGGTGTGATCTGATGCGGGATGCCCCGCTTGAATGTGATTCGCCTCGCAGTACGTCGTGGAGATCGCAACCAACACCGCGTTTCTTAGATCATTCCAAGCCGCCTCCACGCCGATAGTCGCATCGTCCCGCTTCCACGTGTCGCCATTGGCCATTTGCAGTTCTCTCAGCTTGGCAATCGCTCGTGTGCGAGCAAGTTGAAGCTGGGCGATGGCCTCATAGAACGCGGCGGCGACATCCGCTGTGGCCTCGTTCGCATAGTCGGTCAGCCTGTCGATCTCCGTCTCCAACGTGCGCAACGAATCACAGCGTGTTTCGATGTAATCGGTCTTCGTCAACATGATGCGTTCCGAGTGAGAGAAGCGTTGGGGGGAGATTGGTCTTGGTCTGTACCAGCCGCGTGAAGAATTTCGTTCGGTGTGATTAGAAGGTCAGGCCAGCATGATGGGGGGAGCAGCGTCGGTCATGAGTTCCGTGTTGCCGAGTCGAATGCGCGCGCGTTCGACTTCATCGTGTGTCCCGTGAACGATCACGAGGAACTTGCCCGCTTTCAGTTCGGACTCGTACTGCACGATGCTGTTCTCGGAGATACCGACACTGGCCAGGGCGGCTCCCAAGGCACTGAACCCACCCACCACGATGGCTCCTTCGAGTCCCGCGACGATCCACGCAACAAGCGGCCCAGCCACCAGGACCGGACCGATACCGGGCAACAGAAAGAATGCGGAACCAAATAGCATTCCCCACATCCCACCCCAGAAGGCACCCAATTGCCCCCAGCACAACATGCGATCACCGGCGTTGTAGTAGCCGACCGCGTGTTCTTCCGTGTGATAGTCCTTGCCAATGATGGAGAGCTTCTGCATGTCGAAGCCTGCTTTCTGAAGATCGCGAATCGCCTCTTCGGCTTTATCGTGAGAACGCAGGACGGCAACGGTGGTCGTGTTGGACATGGTGTGATTTCTTGTGAGAGAGCCGTAACGAGAAAGGCGGTCTTGGCCACTCGCGAGGCCGATGCCGTCTGTGATGACGATTGGGGGCGGGTGTTCGGGTTTTCGGAATTGGCCGGAAGAAGCCGTGATTTCATGAGAGGGGCTTTGATCGGCCAATTCCGAAAACCCGAACACCCGCCCCCCTGACCGCTACCGTCTATGCTGAAGTCGCCGGACGCCGATACCTGTCAGCGTCCAGCGGCTCAGTGTGAATCCGGTGCAACACCAAGTTCACTAATCGACCTGTGAGAAGTCGGTGTCTTTGTCGAGGGCTTCCACGTGAGTCGCATGGTTGCCGTCTTCGCGACTCGTGGTGACGCGAATCTTCATTCCGGCCTTGATCTGATCGACCTTACAGGCCTTGCCATCGCACGTCATGGTCGCGTCATCGGACAGCAGGTGAGAATGTTCCTTCCCCTTCGGTCCCGTCATCATCAGCTTGTGGTCCTTGATGCTGACAAACTTGCCGTCGTGCGTGTGGGCGAACATGGCATCTTTGACAATGGCTTCGACGTGCGTCGCGACCTTCTTGTCATCGTGCTTCGTCGTGACACGAATCTTCGTACCGGCCTTCAGATCGGCCAGCTTGCACGCTTCACCATCGCAGGTGACCTTCGCGTCCGTCGCCAACGTGTGCGAATGCTCCTTCCCCCCCTTGGCCGTCATCACGAACGTCATCTCCTTCGCGCTGACAAACTTGCCATCGTGCGAGACTTCCTTGGCATCCTTGGCAGCCCACGCGGGTGAACTGAAAAACATCGTTACGGCGACAGCCGCCATAGAAAACATGCGGTTTGACATCGTGTAATCCTTCATTTGATTTCGATCGAACATTCAGGCGAGAACAACATGGACTCGTCTGCTCTGACTATTAAAAGGCACGGCAGACATCGTGTTGACCAACGACCAACACGATGCAACTTGGCGATCCCGGGAACTGGTCATCGAACGGGATGAGCCGCGTCGATCCGGATGTCGCCTGTTTCAGTGAGTCACTTCAGCATCTTCGCCATATCACGGCAGTCCTTTGCACAATTGCGGCAAGACTTGGCGCAGGCGGCCATCCGCTTGTCGTCGGGTGCCTTCTCGCACTCCGTGGCGCATTCGTCGCAGCAGAGGGCGCAGCACTCGTGCATGTGTTTTGCTAGCGGACTGTTTCGTGCGCACAGAGTTGCACACGTCTTGCAGCACTCGGCGCAGTCCACGCACAGTTGCGCCGACTTGGCGTGTTCCTTCTTGCCACTCGCCACCAAGTCTAGGCAGTGCTTGAAGCACGAGTCACACTCGACCTGGCAATCGGAGCAAACCCCGGCGCACTTCAACAGGTGAGCGGCATGTGGGCCGTCTTTGGCGGCGTCGGCGGCGAAAGCGGTTGCACTCACAGCAAACAGAGATAAAGCCATCGCAACGTGTGAGAGCATTCTGGAATTCTTCATAGTCGTCGACTTTCATTCAAAACAACGCGATCCACAGACGAAAGTAACATGCCTTCGTCGATCAAAGGAATCCGGCGAGGTATCCGTTGCGGTGAGAGCGATGTGGCAGTGTCGGTTGTGGTGTTTGCCCATGCGTGACGCGATGAGAACCACGGCCCTACTATTGAGGGTGAACTGACATCGTCTCGATGAAACAGATAAAGCCTTGCCGGATTCCAATCGGAGTTGAGACTCGCCCGTTTCGGGCAAGTCATTCTTTCGTCACCGCCAGTTTGAGATCGCTCGTCGCGGCAACACCCGTTGTCGGCTGGCCGGTCACCTTGATGACGAAGTTGCCGAGCGCGGCATCGCTGGCAGCCGTCAGCATCACATTCACATCAGCCTCACCGCGCAGAATCTTAGGTGACTCTGGAGCGATTGTTACGCCGGTCGGCAACGCCTCGAAGGTCAACGCCACGTCTTCATCAAAAGTCTTCGCTCGCTTGATGGCGATTGAGACTGTTTGGGCTTCACCCTGCTTCAAGCCGGTCGAGAGGTACGGCAAGCTCAGCGTGAAGCTGTCCTTCGCCGCGACGGTCAGTTTGAACTCCACCTGAGCATCTCCCCCCTTGGTCGGATGGCCGATGACCTTGATCTTGAAGTCGCCGAGTTGAGCTTCATCCGTCGCTTTGAATGTGATCTTCGCGTCGGTGTCACCGTGCTTGATTGCCGAGCCGGTGCTGGCAATCAAGCACCAGGCGGAACATCGGCGAATTGAAGTTCGACATCTTCGCCGAAGTTCTTGCCCCGCTTGATACCGACGACGGCTTCCGCTTCGGAACCTTGCTGAAGTGTCGATGACATCAGCGGAACGCTCAGGTTGAACGTCTCTTCAGCCTGTCCAAAAGTTGGTCGATTGGCGGTCGTGTTGGTCGTTCCCGTACCACCGGGTGTCCCTTGCGTGCAACCGCCGAGAGCGGCTAGCGTCAGTACCGTGAGTCCTGCAAATCGCTTCTTCATCTGTCATCTCCTTCTGTCAACGTTGGGGTTCCAAAAGGCTCATTCCGCAAAATGCGGGTGAATGCCTTGGACAATTCTTGGCAAGAGCCAGAGTGGCTCACTGCGTCTGTCCTCTCCGCTTCAATCAGCGGCGAGACTGAAAGACTCGCTTGGTTCAAGCATTCAGAGCTTCTTCATGAAGTCTGAAAGCGAATGCCGCGCCAAAACTCAGCGGCCCCGCATGAATCCCTTGGTAGCCACACTCGCCCGAGTGTGGGGGAATCGCGGGAAAACTCACGTTCTGCCGAACGTGGCTACAGAACCTGCTTTGCGGGACAACTTGGGACCGGATTATTCATGGTCCGAGGAAATGCGATGACGCGCTGCTGTCGCCGAAGTCGTGAGACTTCGATTGCAACTCGTGACTTCGCACCGAAGTCTTACGACTTCGGCTACAGGACCATGAATAATCTGGGTTAGAATTGGCGCATCAATCACTGGCGTAGCTGAAGTTGTGAGACTTCAGCCCGAACTCTCACGAGTTCGGCGACCTCGGCCACTGATTGATGTGTCCGTCCTTGGGCGAGCGGCAGGAGTTCACATACCAACCGTAGACCGGACGCCTACGGTAAATCCTCACCTGCCGCCGCGCCTTGGGACCGGCGTCGTAGCGCCGTCTGAAGACTCACAGGGCTTGCTGACCGTCAGGCCGTCAGCAACTCGGTGGCCCACAATCCGAAGTAGCGCAAGCCGTGACCGCCGTGCTGCGTGGCCAGATCCACAATCTGCAACGCCTGGATACGATCAGACACTTCCACGGCAGCGGCATAGTGTCCCTGACTCAACTCCACCAAACTTTGATGAATCACGCTGTCTTCGGAGTCTCCGAAAAAGAAGCTGTTCTCTTTTTGCCGTTCGAGCAACTGAAGCCCCTCTTCACCGAAGAGTGACGTGACGCTCGTTGTCGGAAATCCGGCAGACTGAACGGCTGCGGCGAACGCGTCATATTCGGACTTGCTGTCGAGAAACCCGATGACCTTCCCCGCAGGGGACGAGAGCATTTGGCCATGGTCTGTGGTCGGAGTGACTGTCATCAGTGTGCCTCGGGTCTCTATTTGAAGTGATCTGGAAATCGGCCAGCACGACGCTTACTTTCAAACGGGCACAACACGCGACCGTCCTGCATCAATCATTTGCGACTAGGCCGAGCCGCTTCGTTTGGCGGACCAGCCGTAGATTCCCAGAACAATCATCGCGCCGATCGTGGACATAATCAGTCCGCCGACATGAAAGTTTGTATCCCCTGGGCCATAGTCGAAGATCACCGAAGAGATGAATCCGCCCACCACCGACCCGATGAGGCCGAGTACCATCGTCAACAGCAGACCCATGGACTGTCGGCCCGGAATCAACATCCGCGCCAAACCACCCGCCACAAGTCCGATCAACATCCACCAAATAAATGCCAACATGAAAGTATCCTAAAAGTGATGCGTCGGGGCTTCGGCCTGTTTGTGAGTTCGTCAAGTTCTTTTTTCGCCTAGGCTTTCGTGAAACCGTACCGTTTCTGAAAGACTTCGGCCAGTTGTTCGCGGTTTCCAGCAACGACATTCAGTTCGTTGTTGGTCTGCTTGCTTCACTTCGTTTTGGCCTTCCCGGTCGATTGCTTCCAGTTGGCTTGAATGAGGTCCAGATTCATGGTCATGACGCCCCGCGTGCTTCTGTCTAAATCCGCTCCTCGGCCAATGCATACCCGTCCGCAGGTGTACCAGCGCCTAGGATGACAACTGGTGCGGGCCTCGCAATTGGCACTTGGGCGAGCGGCGGATTGGCGGAAACAGCAATTGTCGGGGAGAGTGCAGTCCCCATTGGGGGGGCCGTAATGACTTGCTGCGTCGGCGTGGGTGCCACTTCGGCCGAGCGTGCCGAGTGTCCGATGCGTCCCACAGCCAAGCCAATCAAGAACAGCAAGATGCCCGTAAAGATAAATCCATAAACATACAAATAGACAATGTCAGTGCCGTTATGAGTTCTGAGATAGAAGAAATAGACGATGGCCCAGACATCGATCAATCCGCCCAAAGTCAGATAGATCAGCGATGTCGTTGCGGACGTTGCTTGTTTTGAGTCACCCAACATGGTGTCCGCCCCCTCTTGAGTTTGAGTGGTAGCCGCAGCTTTCGCAGCCTTGAATGGCGATGCAGACTTGTGCGACCTTCGTCGACTGGACTGTCAGGCGGGCCACTTTCGGAACACGCGGCGTGAAGGCGTTGTGCATCATTGTCTCGCGGCTCGCTTTCGCTGATAGGCACTGTTGTCAGTTCCCTCAGCGGTCGCCCTCAACAAACCAACCTGGGACTTCCGGGTCATTGATCTTAGGGACCGCTGAAGGACGACAGCACCGATTCATGGTGTGGTGGCAGGCGGGTTGTCACCGGACTTCTTGATTTCCTTTTCAGTGGTGATCGTCGTCGTACCGCCCGGCGTGGCGATTTTCGTCTCCTGCTTCGCGGTCGATTTGGTCGTCTTCGTACAACCAGTCATTCCGATTGAAGCCATGCCGATAATCAACGTTGCAACTACGATGCGTTTCATCTGGAACACCTTTCATGAAGTCTTGTTTTCAATCTGCCTGCTTCACGAGAAGCAGGACACCTTGCTCGTCTGACACTTCGCGTGTCTCGTCTATGTCTGCGTCATCGTCACAGTCGTGGTGAGCTGAGAAACATTCGGCACCGGCACTCCGAGCGCCGTCGCCAAGGCGACCTGATGGTCTTGCTCTTGAACGACGATCCCTCGCAATTGTTCCGCCACGGCGTACTCGCCCAACGCTTCGCACTGCCGAATGCGCTGTCGATAGCGAGCAATTGTTTCGTTCTCGTTATCGAGATCGAACCGCAACATGTCCTCGGGATTGGCCGACGTTTTGACTGGCTTGGGAACCGCCAACGGCATCCCCCCGAGATAGTCAATCTGTCCGGCAATGATGATTGCGTGTGCGAGTTCTTCCGCCGCATGCAGCTCCAACTCGGCGGCAATGTTCATGTACTGCGCCCCTTTGATGACTTGCGAATAAATCACGTAGGAAATGATCGCTTGGTACTCACCGGCAAGGTCTTCATTGAGCAGCGCGATCAAATCTTCGCGGGTGACGCCCTGGGCATCGTGATGCACGTGGGTTGTTTCCAGCATGTTGCATTCCTGTCTTATTAAGTCGTGAGTATCAGTCAGTGCACCGTGTTGATGTTGATCCACTTCACGGTAGTTGGAGGCCATTTGCAGTACGAGCGGTTGCTCATTCACTTGCTGAAGTTGAGGCCAGGGTCTTCGTTCGGAGCACCCAGCAGTTTGAAGTTGAACTTCTGATCGCCGTTGGGAATCACTCCCGCGATCAGTGAGCCACCGTCTTTGCGTTCCAACGCCAAGACATTCCCCTCGACGGTGTAGGTGCCGCCGAACTCTTGGACCGTTTCCTTTTGAGTGAACTTCCAATTGAAGGTCGCGTCGTTGTTGAGTGTCATCTCAAACTTCGAGCCGTCGTCGCGACTGGCTCCCCACGTTCCCACGAGCATCGCCGAATCAATCGGCTTGACGGCTGGCGTGGCGGCCGGTGTCGGCTCGGTGGGAGGTTGCGGCATCGGCAGTTGTCCGGTCTCCGGCGACTGATTGACCGGTTGCTTCGAGATCATCTTCAACACGTCCGCTGCCACGCGGTCGTTGGGGACGAGCTTCACGACCTGCTGCAAGTGCCGCGCGGCCGTGTCAGGGTAACCGTCGGCCATGTAGTGATAGGCCAGCAGGAAGCGTGCGGCACCGTCCTGAGGATGCTCTTTCGTGAACGCTTCCAGGGATCGCAGTTGCGGCGTGTAGACACCTGACACGCTGGGATACAGGCTGCTGAGCGTGGTCCAGTTCCAGCCTGGGCCAACGGCCAGCACCGAATGAATTGTCGATGCCGCCTGCTGATAGTCGCCCTTGGCAAACAGCACCAACGCGCGGAACTCGTGCATCACCGAATCATCGGGACACCGAACAAGACCCTGGTTGACCAGATCGAGCGAAGCGTCGTAGTTGTTCTGTTTGAACGCTGCGATGGCATCATCCAAACTTTGTTCACACGTCGTCACCGCGTTGGGTGTCGTCAACACTTGCGACGTAAAGTAGACCACCGGAATCGGCTGCGAGTAGTTGTAGTTCCCATACGAACCGTAGCTATTGTTGTAATACGGGTTCGAGTACCCCAGATAACCGCTGTTATAGGCCAGTGATCCCAGCCCCCAAGCTCCCAAGCCCCAGCCCAACGGCCGATATCCATAGCCGCCGTAACCACCGTAGCCGCCTCCCCAACCATAGCCTCCATAGCCGCTGCCCAGACCAAACCCCAGGCTAGAGCCCAAGCCGAAGCCCAAACCAGAGCCAAAGCCGCCACCAAACCCGTTCCCATAGCCACCACCGTAATTGCCGTTCCAATAGCCGAGATATTGCGGGTGGCGGTTGAAGGCTGGCTGGTAACTGGTGTTGGCCAGATTGACGGTGCGATTATTGAGGTTGAT
>JAYTXB010000183.1:0-13171 GCA_043743205.1 Schlesneria sp. | reverse complement strand
GGATTTACCGTAGACCGGACGCCTACGTCCGGTCTTTTTGGGCCGACCGGACGTAGGCGTCCGGTCTACGGTTGGTATGCGAACTCCTGCCGCTCGCCTAAAACACTCGGCCTCGTCCATACAACCGCTATCACCCGTTTCCCGGTGTTCTTCCCACCACTTCGATTTCAAACACCAGTGACTCACCTGCCAACGGGTGATTTCCATCCAACGTGATCTCGTCGTCCGCCGTGGCACGCACCCAGACATCCAATTCTTGGCCAGCGACCTCCGCAGTGAGTTGGTCCCCTTCGTCGATGTTCTTGAGGATGCCCAGTCGCGCCGCCTGCTGTTGCAGTTTGGAGTCTCGAAAACCAAAGGCTTGTTCGGGTGGAACCGCGATCCGCCGCCGTTCGCCGACGCGCATGCCGATCACGGCACGGCTGACACCCAAGATCACTTCGGGACCGCCCGCCACAAACTCCAGCGGCTCACGGCGTCCCGAGGTCTCAATGACACAGCCGTCGGCCGCAAACGACGTGTAGTGCAGTTGAACGCGATCACCGGAATTGACGATGGTCATGGCGAGGTCTCTCGGCAGGGAGGCAAGTGGTGAATCTGACGAACTCTACATCACGATCTCTCACAACAAGACATGGCAATTTCGATTGCGAATATCGATCGCGCGGTGTTCGTACTCATCTGCCTGAGTGATTTGTTGTGCGGTGCGGAGCAAGTCGGAGAAAGTGAGCAGCACGTCGGCCACTTGTTCGGACTCGTTTCCATAGCAGCGTTGGCACATTTTGACTGTCCGTTCCATCCAAGTTCCCGCCTCATCGAGGCGACTTTTGGACAGATAAAGTCGAGCCAAGCTGTTGGCGAAGCGAATGCCGTTGGGATTGCCGATGCCGAGTGCTTTCTCGCTGATGGCGAGGCCCAGTTGCAGTGCCTGTTCCGCTTCGGCGAATCGGTCGCGGGCAAGGTGTATTATGGCCAGCCGCTTGATCCCTGGGAGGAGTGAGACATGCTCGTGCCCCAACGCCTTCTCACGGAGGGCCAGTTCTTGAATCGTGAGTGATTCCGCTTGAGAAATTCGATTCAAGCGGCGCGCCGCTTCGGCGGCCACGCAAAGCACATCTGCCAGCGCCACCGGTGGACATTCTTTCGCGTTTTGATAGATCGCGGTGGCTCTCGCTCCGATCGACAAGGCACGCGACGGCAGGCTTTGTGCGAGTGCGAGTTGACCGAGCCGAGCGAGAACTTCGGCGACGAGAGGATGATCCTTGCCGAGGCTCTCCTCCCGCAACTCCAACGCCCGGTCGAGGACTGCTTGAGCTTCCTTCAGATCCTTGTGAGCGAGCGAAACTTCACCAAGCCAGACGAGGGTTTTCGCCAACTCGGGATTGTGCTTGCCAAACACGTGCTCCGAAAGTTCGAGTGCCCGCCGGTGAAAGCCGCGCGCGGCATCGAGGTTCATTCGCGCGGCATTCAGACAACCCAAACCATTCAACGTCTGGACCAACTGGGGATCGCGGGGCGGCAGACAACGTTGCTGAATCTCCAACGTGCGATTCAGAGTCCGCTCCGCATTGGCCAGCCGTCCCGTTGTCAAATGAACATAGCCCAAGCTGCAGAGAGTGAGCGCCAGTTGCACCTCATCGAGTGGCTGCTGTTGTTCAAAAACCATCACTGTTCTGTCGAGCAGGCGTTCGGCGGCCGCATGTTTGCCGAGTGCCAATAGCGCCTCCGCCAACTGACGCTGCGATTTCGCAATGAGGACATGTCCCACCGGATGGAGGCGACGGCGAATCGTGGTTGCCTTCAGCAGCAGAGACTCCGCCGATTCGAGCCGCCCCGCTTGCAGGCGGTAAGAGCCAAGGTTCGACAGTCCTTGAGCGACCAACGGGTGATACCAACCGACTTGGACGAGCGTCTGTCGCACCGCGCGAATCGTCAGTCGTTCCGACTGCTTCAATCGCCCGTCCAATCGCAAGACGGCGGCCAGATTCATCAGTTGCACGCCCAGTGTTGGATCGCCGGGAGCGAGCCGTCTGCGAGCATCTCGCAGGTTGCGAACGAAGGCCCGACGTGCCTGATCGTACTCGCCCCGCGCGACGTACAACGCCGCAAGATTGTTCCGAGCGCGAATCCGCTGCAAATGAGCAGCAGCGGATAGTGACTCACCGACGATTGCTGGGAAGTGAATGCTGTCCGCATCGCTCTCGACCGCAGCCTCGTCTGTTCGAGTCGCGTTCGGAGTGAGCATCGCGATGACGCGCTGGCACGTCGTCAGAGCCACGTCCAATCGACCACGACGATGATGGAGTTCGACGAGTTGATTGAGTGCTGCGGCGACCTCACTGACCGCCGCCTTTGTTACGGTGCCGGTTTGTAAAGAGAAGCCGATCAGCAATTGTTCGGCACGTTCGAGCTTGCCCAGCGATACGAAGATCGAGGCCAACCACGACAAGTTCTGGATGGTCGTTTCGTGCAAGACGCCCAGTTGAGTTTGGCTGAGTTTCCACAATTCCTGAACGAAAGGTCGCGCGCGGCCTGGCTGACGGTGAGCGCAGTACCAGCGTGCCAAGCGTTGCATCGCCACCAACTGTTCTGGTCCAAGAGCCACCGACCGATTACGGGCGGCAGCAAGCTCATCCAGCAAGCCTTGCTCAGTCGCCATTCCGGTCATCCTCTCGAAAAAATATCGGTCGTGAATGCGAGTGCTTCCTGACCGCCGACAACGTCCTCAAACGATTTTGTCGCTGGCAAACGCAATCCGCGACTCGGCTCGGTCGTCGGGGAACTCCGGGCCGTCGGAGAGTGTGCGGGAACGGCCGACTGCCGCGTCCGGCGACGCTGCAACGTCGAACGCATCTGGTCGAGTTGCCACCGGTACGAGCCGAAGTTCAATTGTTTGGGCAGCTCGCGCCGCAGCCGATCCAACCGTTGCGTGAAGGCAGTCCCATCGGCCTCTTCGAGTTGCCCGCCGTTTGCCGCCAGTTCGAGCTCGTGCAGGACTTCATCGAGTTCGAGAGCAATCGCCGCACGATGCTCGGCGATCTGGGCCTCGCGCTGCGTGCGCAGCGACTCCCGCTTGGATTCACTCGACCAGACATTGAGTTCGAGCAAGCGCCCCGTCGCGGCATGATCGCCGTGTATCGTGTGAACATCGTAGGCATAGGCCCAACTGCTCTCGCCGCGCCCGAGGTGATCAAACAATTCGCGTTCGAGCGTGGCGGGATCCGCCTCGGGCTGCCACTGCTCGTTCAGTTCCAAACCAGCAACTTTGAGCAACTCGGAGTGGAGTGCGTGCCGCAATTCGATCTCTTGCAACGGCAACGACAGTCGGCCCTCGAACAGACCGTGAAGGCGTTCAAGCGACCGCCGACAACAAGCGATTCCTGCTCGAATCAGCGGTGACGTGGTTTGTTGCCACTGCTCGTTCAGTTCGCCGAGGACTCCGGCTGTGCGTTGTAGAACTTCATCACGCAGATCGAAGGCATCGGGCGGAAGTGGAGCCGCCGCCGGTGAAACGCCGGCCGCACTGATTCGGAGCCAACGGCCCGCGAAGTCGATCGACTTGTGCAGCACCGCTTGCATCTCTGCGTTGAGCGGAACGGTCCCGCGCGACGCCGCATCAAAACTCGATGTCGAATTGTGGCGAGTCCCAGTCTCTGCCGCTTCTGTTCTGAGCAGTGCAGAAAGTCGAGTGATTTCCTGACGAACTGCGTTTCGTTCACTCGGGTCGTCGTTGATGACCGGATGCAGCAGTCGCGAGGCAAACTGCAGAACTTCTTGCCACTTGCACCAGACTTGAGTCGCTTCGGCGTAGCGGATGCTCGTGCTGGCGGTGAGTGTCCAATGAGCATGCAGAAAGAGCGGCGAGGTGCGTCCATAGTTGACCGCTTTGCGAGCCGCTTCTGCCAGCCACTGTTCGGCGGCGAGCGCCATCGACTGCGTATCAGGGGCGAACCCGCCGTCCATCGGCGCGCGAAACATCTCGACAATCTGGCCGTTGAGGCGGTCACAGTGAAACGCAATGCGACTGCAATAGTTGTAAAGCTGACTGCATCCCGGCGAGATCTTGAAGGCCCGCAAGATCGAAGTGGCCGTGTTGGCTCCCGAGATCAGCGCGGCAGGCAACGCCGCCGCTCGTAGAAAGTAACCGAGAGCCACACGCCGCTCGGAGCTGTCGTCGGAGAGAAGTTCTGGACGGAAGTTGCGCAGGTCTTGGTCCATCTCACGCGCCAATTCGCCACTCGACTCACTGATGTGCGCGGCGAGGACCAGTGAACGTAACAACCAGATGGGGGGGAGCGGCACAGGCAACGGCGGGCGGAACTCAGCGCATTGCGCAAGGTGCATCGCCAGCGAGAGTCGATTGTCCGTGAGTAACTTCACCACCATGTCCGATAGAAGTGCCGAGCGATGTGCGACATCTTCGACACTGTGCGGGGGCGTTGCCAGCAATGGCTCGGGTGTTACTACGGGCAGCGGAGCCAGCCGTGAACTGGTTGACAATGAGCTGGCGGAGGGCGGCAGATCGACGGGTGGCATTAGGCCGCGCAGCTTGACGGGAGGGGTGCGTTCGTCAAAAACGCTTTCCGCAAAAGGAGACGGCTGGAAGATGGAGTCTGAGCCAGGCAATGTCTCTTTCGGCGCAATCACCTTGGATTCAGACACGCTCACAATGGAATTCGGTACCGACACCTGACTCGGTCGTGGCCAAACTCCCACCGTGTTCAGCGGGGAGCTCAAGCCGGGAAGCCGTTTGGTAGTCCCCGAGTTAGCTGATCGGGAGGCCTCGTTCAGTAATGTATTTGTGGGGCCGACGGCGGACAGGTGCATCCCGGTCCCGGTGACTGCCGCCGCCGGGATTGATTTTGGTGGAGTCACACTCAGCCCGACCACTACGGCGACGGGTGGTATCGGAACCGGCGTGGCGTCCGCCGCCAGCGAGTTCGCGCCGCGCTGAATTCGGCCTCGAGCAATGGCCGTCGCCAGTTGCCTCCCGTATGTGGCGGTGACTTGATCGTTGCACTCGATCCATTCCACATCGGACAGCCGATCACCGCACTCGCACAACTTGAGCAGCAAGTTCAGCGGATGCGTTTGCTGAAAGACGGCCGTCAATTCGGCGTCGGCACTCGGGCCATTTGGCCCCACGGCGAGGCTTTTCAAGCGGCGGGCCTCCGCCTGACAAAGGGCGAGCGGCGCGAAGTCCACGGTTTCAATGTGCCCAAACGTCAACACTTGATCCAACACTGCCACCGCCTGCTCGCGACACTCCCGCTCGGATAGCAGCCGTTTCACGTCGTCGAGTGAAGCTTGATTCTGTGAGGCGACATCGCTGCGAGTCAGGTCGTCAGCCAGGGGCACGACCGCACCATTCAATTGCTGCACCAACTGGAGCGTGCGTGTGCGATAAGCATTGAGATCGTCGATCAGATCATCACCCGGCGGCTCACCGATGGAGTCGAGTCGATCGGCTGCCGCCGCGAGTCGCCCCGCCAACCGCTCGCGTCGTTGCCCGAGTTGATCCAACTCCTGACGCAGTTCGTGCAGACTGTTCAACGTTGTCATGACTGCTCCATCGAATTCGTGCGGTGTGAGGAGGAATGACATGGCCAACGCGAGAACGAAATCCAAGTCCGTGAGGGCTCACGTCCTTGTCGAGGAGCGGTCTGGAGCGAGGCGTTGAACCGCCACGTTGCTGGAATCGGGGCAAAGCGTCTCAAGGTCTCATTGTGAGGACGACGAGTTGAGACCCTCGATCGCCGTGGTCACTTTAAAACACAGTGGTCCCGGTAATGCGGCTGACATCTCCGTGGATGCTGTCACCTTCGATGAGATCATGCGTCACTTCGTTCGGATCGCTTGCGGGGAGTGCCCGTTTGCGTTCACGCGATGGCAGTGTTCGTTCGATCGGCCCGATCCCTTCGGATTGCAGCTTGGCTTCCAAGGCTTCGATCAGTTTCTCGTAGACCGAGTTCTGAACCTCTGGTGACTGGAACGTGTTCACCACGGAAGCCATTCCGGGCAAATACGACAGCAGCGTTTTGTAGCGGAGAGCACTCATTCGACAGCCCTTTCAAAACCATTGGCGATGGGTCGGCAGTTTCTGGATTCGAGATCAGTACACATCATTCAAGGAGGCGGGGCATTCGCCCGGACATCTATTGCCAACCCGCCGACGATAGGTCCTCGCCGAAGCGGAGTTCATTCACAGCAGTTTGAGCGGACACGGGGAGCGTCAACCGATGCCTGACAATCGCCGTCACCAAGTCGCGCCCATAGGACTCTGCCACGACATCATTGAGCGCCAACCAACGCTCATCGCTCAATTCGCCGTGATGAGCCACCAATTTGACGACGGCTCGCAACGGATGGTCATTTGCCAGCAGTCGCTTGGCACAGGCCGCTGCTTCTGACGGCGAACTGGCTACCAATTGATCACGCAGTGCCCGGCCTTCCGAGACACAGCCTTGCCACATCGGTAACTCGCGATCTCCAGTCGTCTGGATCGCCTCCAGACAGTTCAGTACGGCCAGCGCGCCGCGCACGGAGACTTGGCATTCGACTTCGTGCTCCAAAGCCGTTAGCGAATCGGCCGTTGAAACTGTATTGGACACCTTGCCTTCTCGACCTTCGTTGCCTGGCCACGACGACCGCAATTCGCGGAAGTCATTTCGGAACTGCCACAGCTCTTCAATCGTCTCGGCCGAAGCCACCCGCCCGTTTTCGGATAGTCCCCGTGAGGCATCTCGCAGCGCCGCAGACAAGCCGCCGCTGCGTTTCCGCAACTCGCCCACCCGCGTCCGAAATCGGTCCAATACTTCTTTCACGATGACTTCATCCCCAAGTGGTCAAACGAACTCAGCGTCGGATTCGCAGTTCAACCAGTTCGCCGGGGCCGCATCACACGGACCCCAGTTAGATCGCGCGAAGGCGAATTGCACATTGATGTCTCAAACCTTCACAAGGCTCGGGGCGGGTCGACGCACCGCTTCAAGATGTTCGGTCGCGGCGGCTTCAGAACGCTTGGCGACCTTCGGTTCGGTGCTCGTGACCGATCCGACCGTGAAGCGACCGTTGAAGGTCGATCCCGATTCGACGTTGAGGTTCTTTGTCAGCACGTCGCCGTCGATGATGCTCGATGACTTGATGACCAATAGTCCGAGAGCTTGAACAGTCCCTTTAACCCGGCCAGCCACTTCGGCGTGTTGAGCCAGAATGTTTCCTTCAATGATGCATGACTGACCGACAATCAGTGAGGTCTTGGTCGTGACATCGCCACGAACGATCCCCTCTACGACCAGATCGCCCTCGGCAATGATGTTGCCGTCAATCACAGTTCCCTTACCGATGACGTTTGGCATGTTCGGCTGTTCCTCTTTGGCGTTGGTGGGTTCTTCGACTTGCGGTGCGGATTTGAAACTCATCTGAGCCAACGGTGCTGGAGCAGCCTTCGACTCGGCGTTCTTCGACTTGGGTCCAAACATAGATCGTCCTTCCTAACTAGCGATGAAAAACTCAGAAGTCCCATCGGAGCCAATCGAGAGCTGAGTCAGATCGCTGGCGAGTTCGATCTGAAAGCGAGGTCGCGGTGCCCGATGAGCGCCACGTGGGAGTCCCCTCAAGCAAACCGCGTTCTGACTCGACCAAACTTTTCGTCGGTGTTGGCCCGAACCGGCAAGTCAGCCCGATTACACCGGTTGCAGCGGTTGTAGAGACGATCGGAGTGAAAGCCGCGCCTGACTCAACCGGCACCTCAATCAGAATCGTTGCGACCCGAAGTCGCTCAAGGCCGCGACTGGTCGAGCGATGTTGCCGAATCGCCACGTCAACGTGGACGAGGCCGACTTCTGGCATCATGCCGCCACGGCGCGAACGGGCGATTGGCACGCAAACCTGTGTGTCGCCCGATTGACAGGGGACGGCTTACGAGTTGACGTTTGGTGAGATCGCTGAATCGGCACCGTTCAGACGAGTGAACGTCACCTTGCGCATCAGCATCGCGCATTGAGGCCCCGCCCAGCGTGTCCGAATGCCGACGATTCGGTTCTCACCCGGCAGGACTTCCGCCAGCACCGCTCCCGCCCATTCCGCTCGCTGGTTGTCGTCGAGCGAGATGTAGCAAAGCTGCCGACCGTGCAGCATCCCCTCGAAGAAATGCCGCGCTCCGAGGAACGAGGTTGCTTCGCCAAACACGCGCGAGCCGACTTGTTGCAGATGCAGACGCATGACGAGTGGTGCGACCGTCTCCTCGTCCGCGTCGAACTCCACCTGCCACCACGTGTCGTTCAGATGAATCTCGGCGATCACGCGATCGAAGCGGTGTGTCTTCCCGGTGGCACTCGCACGGCGACCGGCCAGATAGGCCCACAACATCAGGGGCGACATCAACATCACCAGCGCGATGACGGTAACAATGACTTCCACTGGGTTGATGTTCATCGAACCGACTCCCTCGCTCACGCTGCGGGTTACTCAGCCTTATCGAGTTGATCGGAGCTGGCGAGAACCAATCCGACCTGCAACCGACGACCTTCGCGAACCACGGTCAACAGGATCTCGTCGCCCGGTCGCTTGGCTTCGATGTAGCTCAGGAAGTCTTCGGCGGTCACGATTTTCTGATCGTCAATCGCCACGATCAGGTCGGCCGCCGTACGGTCTTGCCGCGTTACCGTGAACGGCCCGCGACGCTGCTTCGTGGTTTTGGGGCCGCGTAGGCCAGCCTTCTCCGCTGGACCGTTGGGCCGAACTTCCGCGACCAGCAACCCCTTCTCGGTTTGATAAACCTTCTCGATGCCACTCTCGGGACGGATGACTCGCCCATGCTTTAACAACTGCGGCACGACACGCGACACCATGCTGACTGGAATCGCAAACCCGACGCCCGAGCTTTGTCCCGAGGTCGTCGCGATTGCCGTATTGATGCCGATCAAGCGCCCGTGAGCATCGAGCAATGGTCCCCCCGAACTGCCAGGATTGATCGCCGCGTCGATCTGAATGATCGACTTGATCTTCCAGTTGCCGTGAATCTGGAGCGACCGGTTCAAACTGGAGATGATCCCCGTGGTGAGCGTCCGTTCCAAACCGAACGGGTTGCCAAGGGCATAGACACGCATCCCGACCTTCAACGGACGCGAGTCACCGAGCATCACCGGAAACAGTTCGTCCTCGGGAGCGTCGATGCGGATCACAGCCACATCGTTGAGCGGATCAGCTCCCACGAGCGTCGCATCGTAAGTCTTGCCGTTGAACAGTGAGACCGCGATCTCTTTCGCTCCGGCGACGACGTGATGGTTCGTCAGGATGTGGCCATCCAAATCAATGATCGACCCCGACCCGGAACCTTCCGATTGCTCGACCATGATGAGTCGCTCGGTCTTCACCGACTTGGCCGTGATGTTTACCACGCTCCGGTTGGCGGTCTCATAGACGGCAATGTTGATTGCCTCTTCGGGAGTCAGTCCGTCCTGATCGAAGGCCCGCGCAGCCAGAGAGCGGATTCGATCAACCGGCGGCATCGCGGCGGGATTGCCGCCGCGTTCTTGAGCCTGAGCCTGGGCGACTATCGACGAACTTCCGCCGGCATTCAGTAGCCAGACGGTCAACAGGCTGCCCAGTACAGCCGAACACAAACATCCGAGAACCAGTCGCATGATTTACCTCAGTAAACTCAACCGTCTGCAACGCGCGAGTTGGTTCGCAGCTTCGGCTTCGATATTGTCGAACGAGTTGTCGGCAACCCGTAAAAAATCCGGGCCAAGCCGGGCGAGGTATAGGTTCTTTCCGCCAGAGGCTCAAGACCGTAAGAACACGTGTCGAGCCAACTCTTCACTGGGAGTACCCGTTGCAACAAGCGAATCGTTTTGCGTTCAAAGAGTGGGGCGTGGTCTGCGCGGCTCTCGACGGGGGCCGGCAGAGTTTGGTTCTGCGCAAGGGCGGCATTCATGAAGGCGGTGCTGGCTTCCGCGTGGAGCATCGCGAGTTCTGGCTCTTCCCGACCGAATTCCATCAACAGCCTGGAGTCTTGATCCCCGAAGCTCAGCCGTGGATCGATGAGTACCAGAGGTGGGACACTGCAACGGAGGATGTCATCATCCAAAACTATGCCGTTGTCGAAGAGGTGATTGAGATTTGCCAAGAAAACTTGCTGCCACGGTTGCGCGGCCTGCATCTTTGGTCTGAGCAAACGCTATCTGACCGTTTTCACTATCGAACTCCGGGCTTGTTCGCCCTGTTGGTCCGCATTCATCGGCGACCGAAACCACAACGCGTGCCTCAGTCGCCGCACTTCGCGGGCTGTCGCAGTTGGGTCGATTTTCCAACCGACATCGCCACGGAGGGCCTCGTTCCCGTGATGCCGGACGAAACGCACCACGCACGAATGGCGATGATTCGAGAGCGCCTCACAGAATCGTCAGCTTCGTGCTAAGCCTCACGCGGTTAAACGAGGCAAATGCCTCACTAACGCGTGAGGGTCCAATTGTCAGTCAAAGGTAGTCACTGTTTTCGGTGCTTGTTGCTGGGTTTGTAGTCGATGGTTTTGATCTAGGGATGATCATGAGGTTCACGTCGTCTGAGCTTGAAGCAGGTGATCTCTCCGCGCGAGTGATTGACTTCGCAGTGGGCGATCGAAGTCCAGCGTTTGATACAGACTGAACTCGATCACGCACTTGAGGGAATGAAAGAGAGCAGGTACATCGGATTTCGAGTCGGATCAAAACGGCTTCTGTAACAGCACCACTTCTGGTCCGACGACTTCCAGCTTCGCTTGCCAGTGCGCGGCCAACCAGATGAAGGTTGCTTCCGCAAAGAAGGCGACATGTGTCGGGTCATTCTTGTAATGCCACTCGGCAAATGCCGCTGCGTGGCCGAGCCGCTTAGTCATGATTCCCAGCCAGCCAGCGGGCTTCAATACGCTCCAAATGCGTTGCAGGTCCGTCAGGGGTTGATGCAGATGTTCAACAACTTCGCTGGCAACCACGAAGCTGTACTGGTCGCGCCAAACGTCAGCGTTGGGTTCGTAGATGGGGTCGTAGATGGCGGTCGGATATCCCACCTCGGCCAGCATCCGAGATAACGTGGGGCCGGGGCCGCAGCCGAAGTCTAATCCTCGATCACCTGGTGCGAGCCGAGACATCAGTGGGTTACACAACCGGCTTAGGAACCGTCTGTAATTCACATCATCAGGACTGTTTTGGTGCTGGTCATAGCGTGCCTTTTCCGCAGTCGGCGACAGAAAATACCGCTTCGGCACGAAGACGAGTTGGCAGATATCGCAACGAAAGTAATCACGTCGCATGTCACGGTGAAAAAGTTCCGTTCGACCGGTGGCACACAGCGGACAAGGGATCGACGGCGCGTCGCTCTGTATCATGAGGATCGCCTAGCAGCCCGTTGAAAAAAGGATTGGAAGTAACCCGCAGCGTGAGCGACGGACGTGTTTCTCGAAGTTATCACAACACCACCGTCCCTCGCTCTCGCTGCGGATTACTTTTTTAACGGGAGGCTGGACGTGGCTGTGATCAATGACGGACACTGGACTCACCCTACGTTGGGTTGGGCAGTGTCATTTTCGACAAAGTCTTCACTTTCGTTTCGTCCCCACGTGGAGCGAAACTGTCTGCTGAAAGAGGTAGCATATGTCACGTCTGTTGAGTCGATTCCTCGTCTGCGTGGTCACGGTTGTTCTCACCGACATGACCAACGCTGAGTCCAGATCACTCGATGTCTTCACGCGACGCATCCTGCCGATCATGAATTCGGCGAAGCCATCGAGTTGTGCCGAATGCCACTTGAGCGGCGTTGACTTGAAAGACTACATCCGCGCGGATCAGTCGGAGACCTTCGCGGCCCTCGTCAAAGCGGGCTTGATCGACGCCAAGCAGCCGAAGAAATCGAAGCTGCTCGAATTCATCAGCCGCAAGTCTGAGCAGTCGTCGATTGTGTCGGCCGACGTGCGGCGGGAAGAGTTGGCGGCATTCACCGCTTGGATCGAAGAAGCGGCTCGCGATCCAGAGTTGCTCAAGGCGAAAGCCGGTTCAGAAATTCTAGGTCCGAAGTTACCGATTGAGGTCGTCAGGCACGCTCGCCATGATCGTGTCCTCGCGTCATTCATCGACAACGTGTGGGTGGAAGCGACACGCTGCGCAGCTTGCCATTCGCCGCAATTCAACAAGCAGCAAGTCCAGAAGCACGGCGAACAAGTGAGCTGGATGACGCCCAACGATCCGGCGGCCACCTTGAAACATCTCGTCGAGGCGGGGTTGATCGACGCGAAGGAACCGACACAGAGCCTGATCCTGCAAAAGCCGACGATGCAGGTGAAGCACGGTGGTGGAGTTAAGATGGTGGTTGGAGACCGTTCGTACAAACAGTTCCGCAAGTTCTTGGAAGACTATGCCGCGATGTCGGCCGGGAAGTACACGACCGCGAAGCAACTCCCGCAACAGGACCAGGAGGTCTCGCGCATTGGTGAGATCTGGCTCAAGCTGACCGATGTCCCCGAGAGTTTCGACAAGCAATTGCTTCAGGTTGATCTTTATCGTCTTGAAAAATCATCGAAAACGGGCTGGTCGAAGGACCGCTGGGCTACGTCCGATCGCCAAGTCTTCGGCAAGGAAAAGCTGTGGCAACACACGCTGAGCCTGACCTCGCCCCGAGACTCCTCCCGTGCGAAAGAACTCATCGGCCAGCCGACGCTACCACCGGGCAAGTACCTCGTGAAGGTCTATGTCGATCACACGGGCCGATTGGAACAGGACTGGCGAGCCGAACTCGGTGAACGCGACTTCGTCGGTCAGATCGAGATCGATTCGCGTTGGCCCAGCGGCTACGCCAACATGACGACGGCGCAGTTTCCGATGCGAACCGATCGTTGAAAGAGGATATTCTCCGTCCAGCAAACCGGTAAATTCCTGCGAGCGAGTTATGGATGCGGAGGCCGTGGATCAACCTCGCCTCTTATAAAAGTGATTCCACAATCCCTCAGGAGACTGATAACCAACGTGACGTGCGTTTGTCACAGTGGCCGTTCACTTAGTGTTGTTTGTCGCCTCTGCGTCCGCCTCTTTGCTATTTAGGCTCTCCGCCATTCGTGTTGGGACGCATTCATCAGCCGCAGGGCGCTAGCCCCGGTTAAGCGAAAACAAACCGGGGCTAGCGCCCTGCGGCTGATTTG
>JAYTXB010000182.1:0-5788 GCA_043743205.1 Schlesneria sp. | reverse complement strand
GGATTTACCGTAGACCGGACGCCTACGTCCGGTCTTTTTGGGCCGACCGGACGTAGGCGTCCGGTCTACGGTTGGTATGCGAACTCCTGCCGCTCGCCTTACTGTAGTCTTGTCGCTCCGTCGATAAGACATCCCGTCGGCGGAGCGACGGGACATCTGTAGCGCGACAACGCGTCAGTTTCGGTCGCGTGAGGTATAGCTGTTATCGGCGACTGCTGGCTTCGCTCAATGCTTCCCTCCGGTAGACCGACAGAGCAATGAAGTCGTACAGCGCGTGGCACAGCATGGGAGGGACGAGATTGGCCTCACCCGTGATTGTGAAGACCGTGGCGAGATACAAGCCGAGCAGTCCAGCCAGCACGACATAGAACACCGACACCGCGTGAGCCAACCCGAACAGCAGATTGCTGACGATCAGTGCCGTCGCCACTCCGAAAGAGGTCGTCAGCCACGTTTGTACGACGCCTCGAAAGAGCAGTTCCTCCGAGACTCCCGCCATCAGTGAGAGGTACGCGAGGTCGAGCGAGTTGCAGTCGGCGAGCGTTGGTCCCAGGGTGTCAGACAAAAAATCTTGCACTCCTCGAAAAGGGCCAACGGGGTAGCGGTGCATCACGATGAACATCAGCAACATCGGGAGCGTGGCAGTCACGCCCCACAACACGTCTACGGGCGTGAACCGAAATTGGTCGAACAGTTTGATTCCAGCCAACCCAGCCAACGCGATGCCTGCGACCAGTAAGCCGCCTTGACACAGCGAGGCCATACGTAGGAACTCACTGCGACTGAGACGCGACACACTGCGCGATTGGTCGATCGACGTGATGTCCGCTCTGGTCTCGTTTAAGGGCATGAATTTCTCGCAAGTGGGCGGGGCGTGGAGATTGCTGCGGGCGGCGCAGGAGATTACTCCCCAAGCGGAAGGCTCCGTCCCCATGAAATCAGCTGCCTCAAACTCCAAAAGGATCGAGTGAACCGGAAACCCGTCACAATCGGCTCGCCGAGTCTGACAGGTGGAACGAGCAAAAGCCGCGTGTCACGACATCAAACGAAACCGTTGCAGTGCGTTGAAGATTCGCCCGATAACATCTGCACCTGATCGAACCGCTCACGCGGGGAGAGAAGGCAGCAGGTTGCCGGGCTTGGTGTAAGGACTTCGTGTCACAGCGAGTTTTTGCATCGAGCCGAAGAGGACGATCCCGCACGCGACGCACCACGGAACAATACAACTAAGAACATATCCGTGCGGACCAGTTGTCACCTTTGATCGATAACGACGACAAACGCCCGCGACTGGAAATCCAACAGTTCGGGCCAACTCGAAGCCGTGAGAACGGCAATCCGCGACCGCCGTCGTCTGGCCACCCCCTCGGCCTGGCGACGGCGATTGTTTTCTTTGCGGGCAGTGGAGAGATCGGGGTCGTTGGCCGAATGAAGTCCCGCCTGGTCCCCTCGCCTCAGACTTGCGGGGTGCGAATTAGGGTGCAGGAGCAATCCTCACCGTTACGACTTCTTCGCCGACCGCTCGAACACCACGATGTGTTGGCGAGGCAATTTGTCGATGGTCTCTTTCCACTTCAGACCGAACTCGGGCAGTGAAACTTCCTTCTTCACCTGCGCCTCGGTCATCTTGTGGACGAGCTTGATCGGGACCTGCGGGTCTTCGCGCCGGTACTCGACGAATGCGATGCGGCCGCCCGGTTTGAGGGCCTTCGCCAGTTCGAGCGTCATCTCATACGGGTACTCGAACTCGTGATAGACATCGACCATCAACGCCAAGTCGATCGACGCCTCTTTCAACTTCGGTGACTTGTCCGTGCCGAGGACCAACTCGACATTCTTGATGTCGGCGTCTTTGATCTTGTCGCCGAGCAGGTCCAGCATTTCTTGTTGAATGTCGATGGCTAGTACCTTGCCGGTCTCGCCCACTTCATGAGCCATCATCAGCGAGATGACTCCCGATCCCGCGCCGACATCCGCGACGACCATGCCCGGTTTCAGACCGAGATGCGAAACCAGAACGCTCAGGCGTTCTTCCTCTTCTCGCTCACGTCGCTCCAGCCACGGGGCACCATGAAACGACATCACCATCGCCAACTCACGTCCCATGTAAAACTTGCCCTGCCCGTTCGGATCATGCTCCTTCCGAAACTCGTAGCGCCCGTCCTCCGACTTCGTGACATCGAGCTTCGCAACCTCACCCGACTTCCCCGCGTCCCCTTTCTTAGCCGCCGGATTCTCCTGCGCGACTGCCTCCGCCGTGAAGACGCCTCCCGAAATGAGGAGCCACAGCAATCCGCTCAACAGCGCACAAAAGACGCAACACAACCGAACCGACGAACGCCTGACAGTCATCGCGTCACCTTATCTACTTTCCGTGTGCTTCCGTGAATTTCGTGGTTGGTTCTTCGCCTCGGTCCTATCAGAACCCGCGAGCCGCTTTGATGTCGGCGAAGTCGCGCAGTTTGTAACCGATCTGAACGTAATCGAGCAGTCGGCAGAGCGACCTCACGGCGACACCCATTCCGTCCGGGCCGCTGAAGCCGCCGAACTGGCCGCCACCCTTGAGATGCGGTTCGAGTTCCAGGAAGACGCCCGGCGCACCGAGTTGCTTCATCTTGGCGTCTATGGCGGGGAGATGTTCCTTCAAGTCGCGCAGGATCAGTTCGTGCCCCGAATCACCGACATCGCACGGGACGAAGTTTTTGAGCATCTCTTCGTTGACCACGCCGGTCCACACGAGATTCGGATCGACGTGATAGTCCTTGATGTGCATCCAGCCAAACGAATCCCGCATGGCACGGTACTCGGCCAGACACTCCAGCGGCGACAGATTCTGCGATGAGATGTTGCCGCCATCGAAGATGCAGACCATGTTCGACCGGCCCACAGCCTGCGCCAGCGCGGCCAGCATCCGCCCGTTTTGACCGACTAGATTCGCTTCGACCTCCAGCCCGTAGACTAGGCCCGCCTGACCGCACAGATCGACGATCGGCCCCAAGCGATCCGCCGCCTGCTGCACGTACTTCGCCGGGTCTTCCCCTTTCGGGTGATAAAACGAGAACCCACGGATCAGCTTCGCGCCGAGCGCCTGCGCCGCACGAATCGTCGCCGCGACATCTCCCGCATGGTAGACCGCATCGGGCACAAACTTGTTGTGCGATCCATCGTCGATGTCGAGCAATTTCACTTTGCCAAGCCTCGCCCCGATGCTCGTCACCTTCAGGCCATAGTCGGCCTGCATCTTCGCCAAGCGAGTCAACTCGTCACCGTCGAGTTCGGTGACGTGCTTCACCTTCCCCGCCCCCATCACATCGACAAACCGGGGCGAGTAATACTGCAGGCCAATCGCGGCCAAGGCCGCAAATTGCTCAGCCGCCGTCTTGGAATTGGCCGATTCGTCGGCGAACGCGGAGAGAATAATGGACGGCTTGGATGTCATGGAATCTCACTCGGGAAGGCGATCAAATGGGTGGCTTGCTTTACGCGGAAGCGTCGGCGATTCTTGACTCGTGCTGCGGCAGATGCAAGTTCGCGTCGGCATCCCGCGAGGTAGCCCTGTCGCTCCGCGACAGGAAGCGAGATCAACGCGAGACATCCTTCTGTCGAACGGGTGGAGGAACGCAGATACCTATTTCGCGCTCTCGCCTCCTGTCGCGGAGCGACAGGGCTACCTTAGTGCGACAGGCCACCATGACTTGACTTCAATTTGAGGTTCCCTTTGATGAACAACGTGGCCGCATCCAACTCCCTTCGTGCCGGCATGGTCGGTATGGGGATGATCTTCGACGAAACCTACCGCCCGTTTTTTGAGCGGACTCATCGCGAGGGACTTTTCGACCGGCGGTTCGGTGACGTGAGCGTCCCGCTCGTGGCAGTGGCGACGCGGACGGGATCGCGAGCCGAGGCGTACAAGAAGACGGCGGGAGGAAATATCCATCCGTTTGTCTCTCACGCGGGAGAGGACTCAGTGGCGAAGATGCTGGCGGCGGGAGTCGATTTCGCCGGCGTGGCGACTCCTGACAACCGGCACTTCGAGGCGGCGAGGCAGATTCTCGAAGCGGGCGCTCACGTCCTGATCGAGAAGCCCTCGGTGCTGAAGCTGCAAGAGCTTGATGAGTTGGTGGAACTCGCGCGAAAGAAAAACCTGCTTGCCAAGGTGGTCTATCACAAGTTGCTCGACCCCGATCACAAGAAGCTCCGCACGCTGGTGGCCGACCAAGTCTTGAAGCACGTCAACACCGGATACTGCTCGCTGCTGGAGCCGAAGTCGATCTCGGGCGGCCAGTTCGCCGAGTGGATTGTCGGGCGCAACCCCGGCACCTACGTGGCCTGTCACTACATCAAGCTGATCGACTTCACCTTCGGCGGTCGGTTGAAGACGGTCATGGCGACGGGTCAGCGCGGCTTGGTCGGGCCGAAAGGCGGGCCGACGTGGGACAGCACTCAGATGCGGATGGTCTACGAGTACGACTCGGGCCGCGATGCCGCGTTCGACATTCACACGTCATGGGTCACGCCCGACAACTTCCCCGGCTATGTCGAGCAGGAGGTTCAGTTCCGCTTCGACAACGGCGTCTGGAACGGCCACTCGCGCAAACGCGGCGTCGAACTGACGGTCGAGGGTGAGACGCCGCTCAAACGGAAGATCACCGTCAACAACCATTACAACGGAACATTCCTCGAACCGTGGGGCGAGCGGTCTCAGCGCGGCTACGGGGTCGAGGTGCTCGAACGTTTCGCGAGAGAGCTTGCCTACGTGAAGTTCGCGGGGACGGCGGCCGACGAATCGAAGCGTCTCGCCGAGATTCAGGCACTCTCGTACAACGACCTCTCCGCCGACCGGCAGTCGGTCGCGGCCATCCAAGCCCTCGAAGCAATCCTCGAATACCACGCGAAGGGCGAACCCGACTGCGTGGTCCGTGTCAACGACTCGCACGGCGGGCTGGTTCTCTACCGACCGGGCAAGTCCGAACCGGTAGTTTTGTACTCGGGAAGAGTGTAAGAAGCTGAGGGGTGGCCGGGGCTCGAGCGTACTCGCGAAGCCCCGGGGTTTCGCCCAAAGCGGCTCCAACCCCGGCCACCCTGCCGTGAATCATTTCGTCGTAACAGGTGACTCGATGATTTCATCCGTCTGCCATTGTGGTGCAAGGTCACAGTTTCCGGACTTTCTCGATAATCGTTCCTCGCTTTGTCCTATCTGTGGATCGGCGATGTGGGTGAAGCAGCGACGGGTTTCACAACAATTGTCCGTCAAACCAGACCTGCTGATGGTCCGAGGCTTTTACCTCTTTGCGGTACTGGGGTGGATGGTTCCCGTTGTGATGCTGATCGACGGGCGATTCGAGACCGGCAAGCAAAACGGCGCAGGTTCTTCGAGAGTTGTCACGCTGGCCAATGATCCCGTTGAGTTCTTGTTTTGCGTCGCGCTGATGGTGGCGTTTGCCTATTTCATGACGGTACTCGCAGGGTTCCTCTGCGACTGCCGTCGGAAGGCGCTCGCGAGTTTGCCAAGCGAAACGGGTTTTGATACTGCCTCCAATCCGGAGCCAGTCGCGATCAGTACAGAGGCCACGCACTCAATCGTCGCCGAGGCCGAACACACATCCGTTGAAGAAAGAATCGAGCGTTCATGACATCTGCCATCCAGTTCGCCGGTGAAACCAAGTCCAATGCCGTTCGTCAGATTGTGGCCGAGCGTGAGCCGGTTGCGTTGCGGACGTTTACGCCGTCGCAGGCCGTGTTCGCCAAGTCGGCCGGCGTTTATCACTGGACTCCCGAGGGACGGAAG
>JAYTXB010000181.1:0-5934 GCA_043743205.1 Schlesneria sp. | reverse complement strand
TTATCAACAGCCCATGCTGGCCGGTCAACAGTTCGTCGATCAGTCTTACTCGGTGCAATATCCGACGATGGCCGAGCAGCCGATGTACTCGACACCGGGGATCGCCTCCGGCCCCACGATGATTCCGCAAGCGGATCCGGCTCACGCCACAGGGATCGCCTCCGGCTTGCCGGTCGTCGATCCGTATTGATCGCAACTCCACGATCAAACCTCTGACGACGAAACCCGAAGTCGCCCGGTCACTCCCTGACCGGGCGACTTCTTTCTTTGAGGTTCACTCAAATTCGGGGGACTATCGCATTCCATCCGTGGGATAGGCTTCCAGACTGTCACGAAATTAGAAACGGCTGAGGTTCAACCGGAATGGCAGGCTGGAAGCTTAGGAACGACGCATCAACAACTGGCGAGATTTGATGATGCGCCGATCCTTAGGCGAGCGGCAAGAATTGTCTTACCTCGACGTAGGATGGGCACTCTTGCCCGTCCGGCATAAATACGAAAATCGGGACGGGCAAGAGTGCCCATCCTACGGGGCGTTTTCATTCTGCCGCTCGCATTACCCCTCGGTTATCTCCGACTGCCTCAGGTTCAAATGGTGGGACTTGGCAACGCGTCGTTCCAACTCGAATAACTCGAACAGTAGGAACTCCGGGCCGCGCGTTGAGAACCAGAACTTACGGAGCGTCTAAAAAACGAGAGTCCGTTCTGTACAGAGGCCACTCTCAACGAGTCCAATCGTCGTGGAGGTTGGCATTGTTGGATGCGGGCCTGTTTTGTTGCTGGCCGTTCCATTCCGTGGTGAGAACCACGCGGCACCGGCCAAACTCGTTTTGTGGATAGGTGGTCTCGATGGCAAAACGACGATCGTCTCGAGTGGTTTCCTCGACAGGCAGACCTGACCAAACGAGAGACTCTGCTCGCACCGCGTCATCATCCGCGACCGCGTCTACCTCCACGACCTCGACCAAGCCGAATCGCCCTGCGGTGTTGGCGGTACTCGTCTATCTCTGTGGCGACAACCACATCAAGAAATCGACCGACGAGTATTTGAATCGCATGCTCGGCTTCCGCCCCGGTCCCCATTTGCATCTGGCGGTTCAATACGACACGGCGAAGGAAGCCAAGCGATTTGTTGTGCGAGCGGGCGACACGCGCATTCAAGAAGATCCCCTTCGGCGCGACGTGAACACGGGCGATCCGCGTGCGTTTCAGGAGTTCCTCGATTGGGGCATGCAGGAGGTTATCGCCGAACATTACGTTTTGATTTTTTCAGGGTTGGGGATCAACCCGCGTTACGTTCGACAGAGCCTGCCGCTCGAAACTCTGCCCGAGTCGCTTCAGGCGATTCGCGGTGGCCAGCCGGGCGATCCCAATGATGTTGCTTACGTCCAGCAATTTGCGGACGGTGTCGAGAAACTGTCCCCCTCAGAGCTGTCTCAGTACCGAAATGCCGTTCATCAGCAACTCTTTTCGATTTGCCACGACTTCAGCAACTCGGGATCACTGGCGATCAGCGATCTGCGACAGGTCTTGGCCGGAGCGGTTCAGAAGTTCAGTCCGATCAAACGCGACCCGCGCTTCGACCTCGTGCTGTTCGACGTGGGAGCCGCCGCGTCGGTTGAGGTCTTATTCGAGCTGGAAGGACTGGCAAGTGTCTTTGTCGGTTCGCAAGGACTCCTCTCCGACGACGGCTTCCCTTACACGGAAATTTTTCAGAACTGGAATCAACTCGCGGGGAAGTCGCACGAGAGCGAGGACGAAGGGAACTCATTCGCGCAGGAGTTGGCTCTGTCGTTCATGAAGTCTGCGCGAAGTGAGTCCGCAGAGAGTCCGTCCAAATTGATTGGTGTGAATTTGGAGACGCTGGACGAAGTGGCTCGCGTGCTCGACACACTCGCCTTGGCATTGCTCCACAGTCTCGGCGACTGGCACGTGTTGGACGCTCTCGGTCAGGCCGTTGAAACGCTCAAAACGCATCGTGCTTCCGTTTGCGAACCGGTTCCTGCCAGCGACATGTCATCGCCCAGAAGCACGCCGTCCTCTGGCAGTGTACGTTCACTGCGATCATCGCGCGCCAACTCCTTATCGAAGCCCGTGGCCACGGACTCATCCGCGCCGACGAAGGCCCTGGACGACATTGAGTTTCTGCCGACGGTCGATCTGTTTGAATTGCTCGACGCCATCGAAGTCGCCTTCAGTAACAAGCTGCTCAGCGGCGAACAGGTACCAGCCAAACGCCATCGTCAGCCCGCCAGCAAAGCCAACCAAGACGGCGCTGACGATCAAAGCTCTCCCGTCCCGATGAGCCACGGACAGCACGAGCGAATCCGGAGTCTCTACAAGTTGATTCGGAAGACGATCGCTCATTTACACTCGGACCAACTGCACAGCGGGTCGGGTGCAGCGCAAGCATTCTTGTTAAAGCAGGACGGTGAAGATCGCGCACGACGGGGCGTTTCCATTCTGCTTCCCCCCACGCGCACGCCGGAAGAAGTTCAAGCCGATGCGGGACGGATCTTCTCACTCTCCAGCAACAGTTACTCGCGGTTGAATTTCACGCGGCGAGTCCACTGGTCGGCCCTGATCGGTGCGATCCAGATGATTCAAGAGAAGCCGCACGCCTTGTGGCGCGTCATCAGTTCCATGCTGGCCGACGCGAGCAGCACCGCACGCGATGCGGCTCTCGGGCGACTCATCAGTTCGCAGTCGGTCATCTCGGAGATGCGGCAACAGTTCCAATCGCTCGGGGAATCGGAGTCGCTCACGCTGTCGCTCGATCCGCAAGACTCCGCCAATTCCACGAGCGAAGTCGCCCGCTTCCAAGTGAGACTCACACCGTCGCTCGGCAGCGGCGTGATCTATCAGCAAGACAGTCGAGTCTATAAGTCGTCACTCGAAGCGACGCTCCGCGAACTGAACGGGCTGCTGCACGAGTCGAAGTCGATCGAGAACTTGTGTGACCAGCTCCGTTCGTTGGGCGCGTCGCTCGGCGAAGACATCATGCAAGAGTTGGTGAAAGCCCTCGATGCGGAACGAGCGACGATTGCGGCGCGACAGCACGATTCGCCGCATCTCACGCTGCAAATGCCTCGTTCGCTGATGAAGTTCCCGTGGGAGTTGATGCGCGACAAACAGGGAATGCTGTGCGAACGGTTCGCGCTCGGTCGGCAGGTCTTCATGGAAACGCAGCTCGTCAAGCCCGTCGCGCGACGATCTTCCGACGTGATCCGCGTCCTCGTGATCGGCGATCCCGAGCCGACGCCCGAGTTCACCAAGTCGATGACCAAGCGGGGCTGGACTCCCGCGCCACTGCCGAGCGCTCGCACCGAAGCGACCGCCATCGCGGATGCCTTTCGACAATTGCACGATGAGATGGGCGGGGTCGTCGAATTCAAGATCGTCGAGCGGATCGGCGGTCGTCCCGGAGGTCATGTCTCGATCAACGATCTACGCATGGCACTCCGCGACGATCTGTTCGACGTGATTCATTACGCCGGTCACGCCTTCTTCAGCACGACCGACTCCGACGGCAGCGCGTGGGTTCTCAGTGACGGATTGCTGCACGCGCGGGAGATTCGTAACACGCTCGCGTGGGCTAAATGTCCGCCGTGGCTGATCTTCGCCAATGCGTGCGAAGCGGCGATGGACGACGACGAGAGCAAAACCGCTACGAAACACTCCGACGTGACGGGACTCGCCACCGCCTGCATCAATCAGGGAGTGGCCGCGTACATCGCACCCCTCTGGCCGGTCGATGATGAGATCGCGCGTTGGCTGGCGATCGGCTTCTACCGCGAGTTGCTGCGCGAACGCTTCAGTGTCGGCGAGGCACTCCGTCGCGCCCGCATGACAATCTGGAAAGACCTGCAAGCCTCCGGCTCCGACCAGACGATGCCCGCCAAGACGGCGCTCACGTGGTCCAGCTTCGTCCTCTACGGTGATCCGACGGCGCGACTGCTGCAGTCGCTCTGGTCTCCCTCCGGAGGAACCGAACTGCCGACCGACGGCGATCCCCGTTCAGAATTGCAGCCGTCTCGCATCGCCGTGAACTCGCAGCGGCGCTTCCGTCAGGTGACCGCCGATCACCTCGCCGACACGATTTCGCTACCAGACAACTTGCTTGCGCTGGGGACTGCTCCCCCCGTCGGCACGCGCGGAATGAGAAGCACCGAAACGGGCGCACTCGCCACGACTCCGGGGATCACCATCGAGTTGGTTGAACGGAGTGGACTCCGCTTTTGGAGAGCCGTCACGGGGAACGTAACCGACGACGCGAAGCGACTCTCGCCGCTCGGCCGCTTACTCGACGAGCACAATGTGTCGGAGGCTGACGACCGAACGCGACAGCTCGTTCGTTCGCTGGTCGGTCAGGAACGCGGCGTGATGGACTTCGTCAACGTCGTGAAAACGTGGTTCGTGAAATCGTGGACCGGCTCCACGGAAACATCACTGGTTCGAGAACTCGCGGCCGAGTTCGATCGCGAACAAGTGCCGGAGGAAGGACTGTTCCGCTACAGCTCGCCGACGGAGCGCAAGCGAATTCTCTCGTCCGGTAACAAGACCCCGCGCGCCGGGATCGACGATCGTGGCGAGTGGCTGAGGCGGCTGCCCAGTGCCGGTCAGTCCAATCGCGCGCTGCTCATCATTCACGGAACCTTTTCCAAATGTGAACCAACACTGATCGAGTTCGCGAAGACTCTCGCGGGCGATGCGGCGGGCGAAGAAAGCTTGCTCAACTGGATGTTCCGCCGCTATCGCGCGGTCCTCGGCTTCGATCATTGGACGCTCTCGAAGTCGCCCGAAGAAAACGCAGAGCTGCTGCTGGAACAATTGCCCAAGACGTGGCATGCACACGGCCAATCGGACGCGCCGCTCGAACTCGACATCATTTGCCACAGTCGCGGCGGATTGGTGACGCGGGCGCTGATTGAACTGCTGAATCCCCAGATTAAGGTGGGGCGAGTCGTCTTCGTGGGCGTCCCCAACGCCGGAACACACCTCGCCAACCCGAAGAATTGGGGCGCGATGGCCGACATGTTGGTCAACCTCGTCAGTCACGACCCAAGCGGACTCTATGGTCGCCTCAGCGGCTTCTTGTTCTACATGCTGGCTCAGCAAATCGGCGAGAACATCCCAGGCTTGCAAGCCATGAACCCGCTGACCGCCGACGACGACAACTCGTTCCTCGAACGTTTGCAGCAGGTTGGTCCCCAGGGCAGTACCAAATACTTCGTGGTCGCCTCAAACTACGTCCCCGATCGCGACACGCTCAACGTCGTCTCGCTCTTGAAAGAGGCGGGCAATCAATTGCTCGACAAGTTCTTCGCCGAGCCAAACGACCTCGTGGTTCACACGGCCAGCATGTGGGCCTTCGACCAGCCAGCCGATTGGATGAGCGATGTTCCCGACGCACTGCGCGATCGCGTCCTGCTGTTCAATACAGAGCTCGCCAGCCCAGGAAACGTCACCACCGAAGTGCAAACCGGCGTGCATCACGTGAACTACTTCACCAACCGCCGCGTCAGCGAGTTCATTCGCGCCACACTGCCAACGCCCGAGTGAGTGGACTTTGTCTCACCGCACGTGGCTCAATCGGCCTCGTTTGAACCTGGCATGGTTGAGACAGAGAGGACTGCACTTTTATACCTCACGCGGCCAAAGTTGAGACACTGGCGAGCCGCATGCCGCCAAGCTGCGGGTTCTAAATCGCCGCAGGTAACCCGTGGCTTCACGGCTCGCCTAAAACGTCTCAGTTGTGGCCGTGCGAGGTCTAGCTCCGACGCTCGCGGCGTGGGGGCGATCACGGGCGAACCGTGGTTCGTATGCAAGCCGCTAGCGCTGCGGCTAAGGACCGGCGCAGGAATTACGGGCGGTGTTATCGCGGCAGGTCGCGATCGTTTCATTGGGACTGGGCGTCCGAGGTCCAACACGTCA
>JAYTXB010000180.1:0-4710 GCA_043743205.1 Schlesneria sp. | reverse complement strand
GGGTGCCGTAAGGCCCCGGATTCTTCGCCAAAAAGTCCGGGGCCTCACGGCACCCGGCTCACCAAATCCGGAAAGTTGTTGATGCCCCGTTCCCAAGCTCCAACAGCCGGACGGGCAAGAGTGCCCATCCTACGGGTTGGACTTGGACATGTTCTCACGGCTTCACGGCGACGGTCCACTTCTGCTTGAGGTTCGGGCCGACGATTCGTTCCACGCGGAACCCAATGCGCGACAACGTTTGTCTGAGCCATGCTTCCGAGTGGTAATACCGCTTCAATCCCGCACCGGTGGGCCAGCCTCGGAACTGCTTGATCCCGCAGGCATACAACGCGCGGCGAAACACGAAGCTGAGTCGCGTCGTCAACCGAATCGGTTCCATATTCAAATGAAACACCAACTGACCGCCGCTACTGAGCAACGCGAACGCATCTTCGAGATAGGTCGTGAGCGACACGGCATTCAAGTAGTAGAGGACTTCGTAGGAGAACACGGTGTCACAGTAGGCCGAGTTGCTACCGGTTCCACTCGGGCAAATCCGTGTCCCGTCGCAGACTTCAAACGTGACGTTCTCCCGCGTGTTGCGACGTTGAGCTTCCTCGATCAATGTCGGAGCGACATCGACGCCGATCACGCGACCGAAGTGATCGGCGAGTGCGAGCGAGATTCGTCCGACGCCGCAGCCGATCTCCAGCACAGTCCGGTCCCGTCCGGTCGTCATCTCGGTGAACGATAGCGCACGGGCGAGGTCTTCTCGACCCGATTGCAGCAGCGCGTCCCAACTCCCCGACGAATCGACGAGCTTATCCATGCCGTGCAATCCGACTTCGGACAACGATTTGTTCCACCATTCAGCGGATGCGGCTTGTGACATGTGCGAAGGCTCCTTCAATGACAACAGTTGTGGAAGTCTTGCCCAAGGCCAAGACCAAGACCAAGACCGTAGGATGGGCACTCTTGCCCGTCCGGTTTTCGTTTGACCAGACGTTGAGCCGAAGGGAAGACGGGCAAGAGTGCCCATCCTACGACTCATGTTCTTGGGCGAGTTCTGAGTGGCCAACGCCGACCGCTGCCATACCGCGAGCCAGTCTCCCTCCCTGAGTCTAGGTCACGATTTGAAGGGTCGTTCGACCGTTGCCATTTTTCACCGGCACGAGACCGCCGCGCGATCGGACTCGTCGCTACAATCGGCCCACCATGCCACCCGTCACTCGCGAGCTTGTCTTTCAGGGAGCCCATTCGCCGTGGACGTTGCTCGCGCACCTCACGGCCGTCGGGCTGACGCTCGTGCTGATCGTGACGTTGCTGCGGTACGAGCGGCGGTTGGTCTCACGCTCCGTCGGCAATGGACTGCTCGGTTTGCGAGTCTCGGTCCTCGCGGTGGTCCTGATGACGCTACTGCAACCGGTCTTGAGCTGGACGCGGGATGAGTCTCGCGCCGGGCGGATTCTGATCGGCGTCGATGTCTCTGACAGCATGGCGACGACCGACGTTCACGCGATGCGCAGCGAGAAGCTGCGCTGGGCGCGAGGCCTCGGGATGATCGGCAACGCGGCGGTCGATGCGCGACTCGATCGCTGGCAACGCGCGTTTGAAGCGGGGCAAGAACCGGAATGGGTCGATCCCGCAGAGACCGCAGATGAGGAACGTCGCACGGCGCTTGCCACCACGCGGCGCGAGCATCTGTTGGGACTCTTTCGCGAACTGGATGCCCTCCCACGGCGCGAGATCGCGCGGCGATTGCTGGCCACCGTGCCAAAGTCCCTGCTGGAAGAACTCAAGCCGCTCGGGCGACTCGAACTGTTTCTATTCGCGGGGAAGAGCGAGTCCGTTGAACCGGCTCAGTTGGAACGGGCGATCACGACCCCGTCAGTGAGCCTCATCACGCAGACCTCGGACTTAGCGCAGGGTCTACAACCGGGCGGCGGAGCGGCGGGTGGCGAGGTGCGTGGGCTGATCCTCTTCACCGACGGGCGCGATCATTCGGGGAAGAATCTCACGTCGCTGGCCGCTTCGTTGAAGGCGGCTGAGACGCCAGTCTTTCCCGTTCTGATCGGTTCGACCTTTCGTCCCAAAGACCTCTCCATCGCGTCGCTCGAATACCCGCAGGTCGTTTACAAGGGAGACCATCCGCAACTGAAGGCCGTACTGAACACAGTTGGCTTCGAGGGACGGACGCTCGTGGTGGAACTGCTTCGCGAGGATCAGCCCGACGCCGCACCGATCACTCGTTCAGTCGAGGTGACAGGACCGAGCGTCAACGTCGAGTTTGATCTCGACGCGATCGACATTGGCCGCAAGTCGTACATCGTGCGAACACCGGTTTTAGAAGGAGAGACACGCGACGACAACAACACACGCTCGTTCGCGTTCGCGGTCGTCGATGATCGCGCGAAGGTGCTGTTGGTGGAGGGAGACGCCCGCTGGGAGTTCCGTTACCTCGACGCGGCTCTCGCGCGCGATGAGCGCGTCGATCTCAAGCGAGTCCTCTTCCAGCAGCCGTATCTCGGCGTCTTGCCCGACACGTTTTATCCGCGTCGGCTCGAACAGGTCGTCGATGCCGCAGCGCCTGCTCCCGCTATTCCAGCAGTGCCGGGCGGTGTCCCCGCTGATCCTCCCGGGCCGGGCGGCAACATCACCGCGTCCCCCTTTGCGAACATCGACCTCATCATTCTGGGCGACATCCCGCCCGATCACATGAACGACGCGACGTGGGACCGGTTGCGTGACTTCGTCGCCGATGGCGGGACACTGATCCTGTCGGGAGGGAAACGCTGGTTGCCGCTCGCGTATCGTTCGCCGGTGCTGGATCAATTGCTCCCAGTCACGGGCGTCCAACCACTCAACGTGACCGATCGCGCGGGTGAGTTGGCTCCGACGTTGAGAGGTCTTCCACTGCAATTGACCGGTGAGGGTGAGCAGCAGGCGATGCTTCAGTTCGCCAGCGATGTTATTCAGAACCAGACACTCTGGGCGGGACTCCCCGGTCAAATGGCGCTGCTGTTAGGACAGCCGAAGCCCGCAGCAACCGTTTGGGCGACCGCACTCCTGCCGCCGGAACTCGCCGCGCCGCTGGCACTCGAACGGCGGCAACCCGTCATCGTGCATCAGCATCTCGGCGCGGGGCAGGTCGTGTGGCTCGGGTTCGATGGGACGTGGCGTTGGCGGCATCGCGTCGGTGATGAGTATCACCATCGCTTCTGGGCGCAGTTCGCGCGGTGGGCAGCGGCCAACAAGGTGACGGCGGGGAATGAGTTCGTTCGGTTCGGTCCCGACAAGACTGACGTGGAGCTTGGTCAGGATGTTCTTCTGCGAGCCAAGTGGATGGCCCCGTTTCTCCAAAAGTTTCCTAAGCTCAAAGCAAAGGCAGAACTGTTCCGCAGTGGCGACGCGACTGGCAAACCGTTCACCACAATCGACCTCATTGCGGCAACCGATCGCGCGTTGCAGTTCGAGGGAAAAGGAGTCGGCCTCCCTGCGGGTGAATACCGCGTCGTACTCAGTACCGAAAACGCGGACCTCGGCCTGAAGCCAGTTGAAGCATCGCTCTACGTTCATGATCGCCCGAGCCTCGAACTGAGCGACCTCTCCGCCAATCGCGACCTGCTCACACAGATCGCCGATACCAGTGGTGGCCGCCTCTTCCTGCCGGACGAACTGCACGAACTACCGAAGCAGTTCAAGTCGTATGCAGCCACGACCTCGCACTATGAAGAGTCTCCCCTGTGGGATCGCTGGCCGTGGCTGGTCGTGCTGTTCGCACTCCTCACGACCGAATGGGTCATCCGAAAACTGAACGGACTTCCGTGACGCGATCATGCTCGGAGTCGGGTGTTCCAATTTCAAAATTGGCCGCTCACGCAATCTCATCGGGTCTCGCTCCATCCACGGCCGATTTTGAAATTGGAACGCCCGACCCCAGAACGTTAGAACGCTCCCGCAATTCACCCTTCGTTCCAATCACTCACTTTATTCAGAGGGAGAATCACCCATGTCCAGCGATGCTTCTTGGTATTACGCCGACGGCCAAACGTCGGTCGGCCCGATGACTCTGCAACAACTTAACGCGGCTTTGCCCAAGGCCGGTGGTCGCGAGACGATGGTCTTCGGGCCGGGGCTGGTTCAGTGGACAGAGGCCAAGCACGTAGACGAGATCATGGAGTCGGTCGTTCCGCCGAATGCTCCGCCGCCACCGCCGAAGAATCGGAAGTCGGATGAGATCGACTACGAAATTTTCGGTGAGGAAATGCAGTACGTCGTCGTGGAGCTCGATCCCGGTGAGATGGTCATTGCCGAAGCCGGGGCCATGATGTTCATGACGCCCGACATCAAGATGGAGACGCGATTTGGCGACCCGTCGGCAGAGCAACAAGGAGGCTTCTTCGGCAAGATGATGAGCGCCGGCAAGCGCGTCTTGACCGGCGAATCTCTGTTCGTCACGACGTTCTCACAGATGGGTTCGGGGAAGGGACAGGTCGCGTTTGCGTCGCCCTATCCCGGCAAGATTCTGGCGGTCCATCTCGATCAATTGGGAGGCGAGTTGATTTGCCAGAAGGACTCGTTCGTCTGTGCGGCGCGCGGCACGAAGATCGACATCGCGTTCCAGAAAAAGTTGGGCGTCGGATTCTTTGGCGGCGAAGGCTTCATCATGCAGCGTCTGAAAGGTGACGGTGTCGCGATGATTCATGCCGGTGGCACTCTGATGCGCCGGAC
>JAYTXB010000179.1:0-3468 GCA_043743205.1 Schlesneria sp. | reverse complement strand
GCGGTGAATGAACCGCACTATCTCACGAAAGCGCGTCACTTCGTTCAGTCCGACTGGTGCGCGAACGACTTCTTTCTCGCGTCACCCAACGCGCACACGGTCTTCTACGTGGCGACGAGTTGGCTGACATGCTGGCTGTCGTTGGAGCAGACCGCGTGGGTCGGACGTGTCGCCGCGATGCTCGTATTGGCGACCGGCTGGGTCAGCTTGATCTCAGTGTTGCTTCCTCATCGAGCGGCCCCGTTGTGCGTCTGTTGGATGTTTCTCGCTCTTCAAGCGTGCGGCAACTTGTCGGGTGAATGGCTCGTCGGTGGGATCGAGGGGAAGGTTCTCAGCTACGGTTTGTTGTTCGCCTCACTCGGTCAGGTCTTGCGAAACCGCCTCATTCGATCAGGAGCCTTAGCCGGAATCGCAATCGCCTTTCACCCCGTTGTCGGAGCGTGGGGCGTGTTGGCCTTCGCGGGCGCGCGGTTGTTGAATCGCGGAGTGTGGAAGTGGAACTCGGAGTGTGGAATCGAAGAGCAGTCCGCCGCGAGACTTCCTTTCGATGCGGTAGGGTGGGTCGAGTCTTGGAGGCCCACCGGAAGTCGTTGGTACTCTTGGTGGGCCTCCAAGACTCGACCCACCCTAATTGCTCCACAGTTTCACACCACCACCGTCCCTCGCTCACGCTGCGGGTTACTTTTTCAACGGGTTCTCAGTCTGCTGCTCCTTGCGTTGCTCGCTCTGCCGGGACTCATCCCCGTCGTGCAGTTGCTGCTTGAAGCGGCTCCTGCGGCGACGAAGCGTGCGGCGACCTTTATTCAGGTCTACTACCGACTCGCCCATCATCTCGACCCGATGCTGTTCCCGCTCCGAGCGTATGCGAGTTACGCGGTCCTGCTGCTGGTGTGGCTGATCGGTTCGAGGCGTGTTGATCGCTCAGAGGCACGGCGGTTGTTTGATCGAGTTGTCGGCTGGTCAGTGGTGTTTGCTCTAGCGGGACTGCTCGTGGGAGCCGGGCCGCGTCCTGCCGCGAAAATGCCGTGGTTTATGGAACGTGCGGCACTGCTCAAGTTCTATCCGTTTCGATTGGCCGATGTTCTCATCCCGCTGGCGGTCAGCGTCGTCGTCGTGGGAGGGTTGGGGCGGAGAGCGAGGGTGAAGGCTTCCATGAACGACGCAGGGCCGGAGGGCTTACTCTCGAAAATGCCTTCCTTAGTAACCCGAAGCGTGAGCGAGGGAGTTCAGCACTTCGAAAACGGGGCGATACCCTCGCTCAGGCAGCGGGTTACTGCTCCCAAACAAGCGCCGGAGGGCTTACGCCCACCGCTCGGAAAGTGGGCGAAGTTGGGGCTGACGCCGACGATTGGTGTGTGCGCGTTGTTGTTTGTCTTCGCGCTGGGACGGGCGCACTCGGTCGTTGAGACCAACCGCTACTCGGGTGAGTTGCGGGCCGACTGGATCGACGTATGTCGGTGGATCAACGCGCAGCTCCCGACCGACGCCGTCGTGCAAGCTCCGCACAACGGCTGGGCGTTCAAGTGGTTCGCCGGGCGAGCCGAGTACGTGGCGTTCAAGGACTGCCCGCAAGATGCCGCCGGGATCGTCGAGTGGAACCGTCGCCTCCTCTTCCTGAAGAAGTGGTACGAGGCCCAATACGTCGATCAGTTTTACTCGGCGGAAGAACTGCGAGACCTGCGCCGCAAGACGGGGATCACACACCTGCTCACCGATCGGCTCGGGCCGTTGGAGTTGGAGCCGATCCATCGCAACGCCACGTTTCAGGTCTACGATCTCTCGTCGCTCGATTGACCCGCGTTAAGTACAGTTCTCATGTGAGCGGGCGTGAGTGTTCGGCGCGGGTCGTGTTCGGCACGGGTCTCCCGACCCCGCCGAAATCCCCGACCGCAGGTCTCCTCTGCGAGACCCACGAAAGCGTGATGACAATGCTGTGTTTCTGGAGCGCCAGTCGTTTCAGTCGTGATCGTTCTCTGCGTGGTCGATAAGATCGGTTGCCACGGTGCGACCGATCGCCACCGCAACGGGATTTGGGCGGGCCTGAGTTTCGAAGAGTCTGAATTTCAAAGAGAGTAGTTGTCGTGATTCCACATCAACATCTGGCCGGACTGTCTCGGCGCGAAGTGCTTCAGACGGGGTACTCCGGCTTGCTCGGCTTGAGTTTGCCAGGTCTCTTGGGGCGACGAGTGGCGGCGGCGGAGTCGGCGATCGCGGGAGTTGATGCCGCGACGAAGCGCGGCGCGAAGTCGGTCGTCATCGTCTTCTTGACGGGCGCGGCCAGCCATCACGACACGTTCGACATGAAGCCCGCCGCACCGGCGGAGATTCGCGGTGAGTTCCAACCGATCGCGACTTCGATCCCCGGCTACTCGATCTGCGAACACCTGCCGCATCTGGCCGCGCGGTCCTCCAAATATGCGATTGTCCGGTCGCTCTCACACAACGACAACAACCACCTGATGTCTACGCATCACGTCTTGACGGGCGAGAAGCAGCCGGGCGGGTTCTTCGACAAGGTGGCGTCTCGCGACGATTGGCCGAGTTACTCGTCGGCCCTCGCGTGCTTGAAGCCGCTCCACGACGGCATTCCAAGCGGCGTCAATCTGCCGACGTTCTTGCGCGAGGGACCGCTCACGTGGCCCGGTCAGCACGCGGGGTTTCTCGGCCCGAACTTCGATCCGTGGCAGATCACCGGCGATCCGAACAAGGCCGATTTTCGCGTCGATGCTCTTACGCTGGCACAGGGGATGGATGTCACGCATCTTGGTCAACGCCAGCGGTTGCTCGAAGAGTTCAACAAGCAGCAGTCTCGGTTGGAAGAGGTCGCTCAATCCGTGCGATTGCAGCGAGACCAGCAGTTGGCCATCTCGATGCTCACGTCGAGTCGGTTGGCTCAAGCGTTCGAGCTGCATCGTGAACCGGACGCCCTTCGCGATCGGTATGGTCGCAACGAAACCGGCCAGTCGTTGCTCCTCGCGCGGCGACTCGTGGAGGCGGGCGTGCCGATCGTGCAAGCGAACATCGGACGAGTTCAGAACTGGGACAGCCACAACGACATCTTCAACACGTTGAAAGGCCGCTTGCTGCCGCCGCTCGATCTGGGTGTCTCGGCGTTGCTCGACGATCTCGATTCGCGCGGGCTGCTCGATGAGACGCTCGTGATGATGCTGGGTGAGTTTGGTCGCACGCCGAAGATCAATGCCGCCCGCGGCCGCGATCATTGGGGGCCGTGCTTCTTCGGACTCTTCGCCGGTGCGGGCGTTCAACCCGGTCAGGTCATCGGCCGCTCCGACGCCGAAGGTGGCTATCCCGTGACGCGCGCCTACTCACCCAACGATGTTGCCGCGACGGTCTATTCTCTGCTCGGCATCCCCGCTGAAGTCGAAGTGCGCGACCGCCTCAACCGACCGGTCCGTCTCAATCGCGGCGACGTGATCGAACCGCTCTTCACCGGGGCCTCGGTCTGAC
>JAYTXB010000178.1:0-11686 GCA_043743205.1 Schlesneria sp. | reverse complement strand
GACAGCCTCGCCATGAAACGCCGCCACTGCGGCTGGGACGACAAATTCCTCGTCCAAACACTCACCGGATCAACAACTTAGTGGGCGCTGGCCCTGGGGCTAGCGCCCTGCGGCTGATGAATGCGTTCCAACACGATTGGAAGTTCTCGCGATGTTTGCGAGGCTACCGTTGATCGCGGCGCGGAAATCGGCGAACGTATTGTAGTGGCGGCCGTAAAGGACATCGCGTTTGATAAATTTGCAGAGTCGCTTGATCAGGTTGAGGTTGGGCGAATAAGAAGGCTGGATCGCCAACCGCATATTGAGCGCCGCCGCGAGGTTCATGACCAGCGTGCAGTGTTGATAGCGAGCGTTATCCAGCACTAGAGTGATTGGTCTTTTCCAGCCGAGGGCCGCGATCTTGCGGAGCAATTGACACATCGTGTCCGAGGACACGATGCTGGCGGTCGTGACGGTGACGAACTGATTCGTCACCGCGTTCCAAGCTCCCAAGACGCTATAGCGCTGGTGGCCCGAGGCTCCGCGAATAGACAGACGATGCTGGCAGCTCAGGAACGCGCCCTGAACGAAGTGGGCCGCATCGACGAAAAGCACGTGGCAGTTTCCGGCGTGTCCTTTTGCCAGCAGTGGTTGCTTCGTGTAATCGAGGAATTCGGCCTGAGTCGCCGCGTGTTCTTCGATCGTTTTCTGCGGAGGCAGCGAGATCGCCGCCGTGCAACGCCACTTCAGGCCCAATGCTTTTTTAAAAAGTGAGACATTGGAACGTAGCCACGTTTCGCCAGAACGTGGTTCTGTTCAGCTCTCGCCCCGCACTCTGGTAAATGCAGCTACGTCCCACATCGAGCCGCACGAGGCAGAATCATCATTGCCGGAGTTCAGTTCCACTCGGTTGGATAGATTTGCCAGCCTGTCGGATGACGATTCAAGTTGATGGGGGATCAATTCCGGTCGCTATGTAGGGAATTCCAGAAGGTGGATCGCGTGTCCGGCAGACTTAAATTCGCATCCGAGTGAGAGGAATGATGCCCCGAGCGAATTTTGTCTGGAGAAGTTCTTGCTTGTACCTCGCGCCGCCCAGAATGAGGTGAGTGAAGGTCGGCGTGGAAGACTTCCGAAGTCCCCGAAGACTTCGGAAGTCTTGAATCCGTCGTGAGCTACCGAATGCCTCACTTCAGGCCGCTAGAGGGATATGCCTCTAGCGGTGAGAATTGACGCTGCGGGTCACAGGAGTTGTCACACCACCTACTGTCGTCTTGTCGCTCCGCCGACAAGACGACAGTAGCGCGACAGTGCGTCAGTTTCGGCCGCTTGAGGTGTAAACACAGAAACCCCGGCCGCAGAACGGCCGGGGTTTCATTTAGTCTTACGAGGCGGAGTCCGCCGGATTGCTGGCCCTCAAGGCACGTTCTTGATGACTAGGTTCAGACCGGCGGGCGGGATCATACTGGTAGTCGTGACCAACGCATCGATTCCGGTGCCACCATCGACATACAACTTATCGACTTTGCACATTGCCAGCCCCGCTTGGTCAGCACCGCTTCCCAAGGTGAGATACACCTGCGAAGCATCGACGTTGAGCACGTAGATCGAATCGTCGCCGTCTCCCATCGTGGCTCCAAGTTTCAGCTTGCCCGCGTGCGCAAACGTCTGAACCGTCGTCTTGTTGTTGACCTTGGTCCCGTTCAATCCAACCACTTCGATCCGGTCTGGAGCCACAGGAGCAGGAGCGACCGTTTTCGGTTTGAAGGTGACAGTCACCGAGTTGGAACTCACGTCGCCAGTTAGGGTGAGGGTCTTGGTGGTGGAGTTGTAACTCGCGACCACGTTGCCACCGACGACAGTGACTCCAGAGACAGCAGTTCCAGTGATGCGGTACTGGCCGAGGCTGCTGTATTCCGAATACCCCTGATCGGGGGGGGTTCCCGAACCATTACCGGTTCGAGCGACACCATCGATCTTGACGTAATACGTACCGGCCGCGACGGTATGGTTGATCGCGGCGGTGAGTTGATCCGCCGGATTGTTCGACGCGATCAGGGATCCCGCCGAGTTGTACAACGTCATTTCAATGTCGAGCATGGTGTTCTCGGGTCCACCGACCGCATTCAGACTGATCGAACCGGCTCCGGCAGTGATCTTGTACCAGTCGGTATCGGTCGTCTTTTCGATGATGCCTTTCTGATCGACGTTGAACACTCCGCCTGCGACCGCTCCTCCAATCGGGGCTGCGGTACCCTGACTGTTCGCCGCATCATCCGTTCGATACCCGAAACCGTTTGGCCCGCCCCAACCGTTATCCGTGGGGTCCACGATAATGGCCAGATCGTCCTCAGCATTGTTTGCATTGGCGTATTCGCCCTTGCTCCATTGGACGAGATTCACGTAGTAGCCGACACCCATGTGGGGAGCCCAAGCAGTCACACCGGTCCCGTGACCTTGGTAATAGCCCTCGCTGGGAGTGCTGCGACCGTCATGAGACAAGCCGAGTGTGTGCCCGACTTCGTGGACCGTCGCGTCGGCAACGTACTTTCCGACGACTCCCGATCCTGTGATAAAGACGAACGTTGGCGTGTCCGTATCCCACCTAAAACTGCCAAGGTAGGCGACCCCTCCCGCGCCCGGAGCGGGTGACGGACTTGTGTCTCCGATGCAAACGCGAACCCCCCACCGAATGTCGCTACCACCCGAATTGATCAAGTCAGCCACGAGTGGTTGCTCCGTGGTGACATCGACATCGAATGACGAATAGCACTCGGCAACTCGCTGCCAAATCTCTTGAAACTGGGTCAGCTCGTTGTTGGAAAAGGAGGCGTCCCCTTCAAACGAATAGACGGAGGTCACAATAGTGTTGCCCCCCGAGTTCCATGAGGTTCCGGTCGTGGAATGTCCGTCGAAGTCCAAATAGATGACCTTGGTTGCCGTTGGCCGACTATGCAGTTTGAAAGTCTCCAGTAATGGGAACTGAGGCACCTGCGCGATGGATTGAATTTTCAACGCAGCGCCCCGCTTCAAATCGGGGTACGGGATCGCACAAAAATCGGCTCCGCATGCGTCCGTTTGAGTGTGCAGTACGGGCGCACACGCTGACGAATAGCCCCTTGCCACGAGTTCCGTGGTTTTCACGGGACACGTTGTCGTGAAGAGACAGGCCAATGACAGCAAACCCGCCTTATAACAGTGGCGAGTGAACCGCTGCGGAGGCTGTTCGGACGAGAATCCCGGCAGGGATCGGAGCAGGTTGGTCAGCATGAGCGTGCCTTCTTCAAAATGGACCTGTTAAAGATGTGAACGACGCAGTCACGGAATTCTCACTCGGAGAAACAGTCAATTGAAACTTGAAAATTTGTCCGTCGGCATCTTGTTCTCGCCGCTTGTGGATCGAATGCCAGTTCAGGCGAGGATAGATTTGTTAAGTGATATTGCCATAAACCGAAGCGATCAGCAACTCAACCGAGGGTTAGTCGGCGAACTGGCGTACGCTCCTGAAGGGAACGGTGGCGAACTCAATGGCGTCGCCAAGGTTGTGTTCGGCACTCGTCGCAGGCAATTGCTGCGCGTTCTGTGGGGCATGTCGAATGAGTCAAGTTTGCCGATCCGGGAGTTAACTCCGATCTCACGAGACGTGGTCGTCGCGGCGCAGGGTTCTGTTCAAAACGCCGTTTACTGAAGTCGCCGTGGTAGCACGAAAGACATTTCGATCAGGAATAGGCGCCGGAGGGCGTCGTAGCCGCGGTCGTTCGGGTCTTCAAGATTGTCCCAGTACCAATAGTGCGGATCGGCTGCACGATACGTGCGGTGCCAGAAGTGAGTGCAATGGATGCCGTGACCGAGGAACTCGGCTCGCATGTCGATGAGAGTCACGTCCGCATGTCGTTCCGCGAACCGAGCCAGCACCTCGTTGTAGGCGGCAATGACTTGCAGACCTTCGGGCCACGCGGGGAGTCCCGCGTGTTGAATGTCTCCGTCACCGTCGGTGGGATCGTAGATGTTGGCGACGAACAGGTGGCAGCCGCCGGGAAAGGTCTCGCGCAATCGTTCGATGATCGTGTCGAGACGATGCTCGAAGTTCTCGACCCACTCGGTGATCTCACGGGCGCGGGCACCGAACATCGCCCCTTCGCGCGGTGGCGTGCGACCGTAGTTGTGGATCACATCGTTCCCGCCGGTCGTCATCACCACGACGCCAAACGTCTCGGCGTCGTAGGGCTTCAACTTGGGAAGCTGATAGTCCACGCACTCGATGGAGGTCGTGCCGGAGATCGCCAAGTTGAGCGGTTCGAGTCGCGGCAACACCTCTTTCAAGTTGATGCCGCGCATGTCGGCAAATTCATCTTTCGGGTTCTTCCAGAGCTGAGTGAAGTAGGTGCGACCCGGTGATGCGCCCAGCCCCTGGGTGACGCTGTCGCCCAGCCCGAGCAAGACGACCCGGCGTTCGGTCCAGACTGAGGCGAATGCGTCGCGCGGCACGGTCGGGCCAGCCGGTCCCGCTCCGATGGGACGGTCGTATCGGTAGTGTCGCCAGACCAGCGTGGCGGCGATCACCGCGAGGCCCACGATGACCAACAGGAACAGACGCCGACCAGCGCGCTGTGGCCGTATAGAAACAGAGGTCGGCGAGTCGTTCATGAAGGGGCCTCGATTCAGCCGCGATCACTGTTTGCCGGGAGGAGTTGGTGCTGGATTCGGCTTCGCCGTGGCGGGTTTGTTGGTCGGAGGGGTTATTGTTGGGCTTGGCTCCGTCGCTTCTGCCAACAGCGAGTCGAACTCTTCGGCTGGCGTGGCTACCGGGGGCTGCTCAGTTGTTTTCTCGTCCGTCGCGCAGAACAGATAAAACCTCAGCAACGGCCTCATCGACGAGGCGGGGTCGCGTTCCAAGGCCGATTGCAGCGTGAGTGCGGCTCCTTTCACATCGCCCGACTCCAACTGAGCCATCGCGATCTGATAGCGAAGCATGGTCGATTCCGGGCGGACACTCTCTTGGATTTGAGTCACCGAGGCCGCGTGAGTCAGGGGGTATTGGTCGGCCGCGATCCAGTACTGGTTGAGAGTCAGAAACGGGAGTGTCAGTAGAGCGGCTTCCGCAGCCGCAGTTTCGGTGTCGCGGATCTGATCGCGCCAGAGGCGGATCGCGCGCAGATAGTCGCCGTTGGAGAGAGCGGACACGGCGACCATGCCGCGCCAGCCCGGCACTCCCCCGGCAGTCGAGATGGACTCGATCGCTTCCAAGGCTTCGTGAGCTTCGCGCAGTCGCCCCGCTTCGATCAGCCACGTTCCCAGCATCGTCTTGGCCGCAATGTTCTGCTCTTTGTAGACGGCATCTTGCTCGATGATGCGAATCGCGGCGAGAACTCCTCCCGCCTGAAACGCCGCACTGGCCACCTGCAAACGATCGGCTCCCGCGTCGAGTCCCTGCTGAGTCATTTCATTCAACTTGGAGACGGACTCTTCGAGTGCGATCTCGCGGTCGAGCAGCGTTTCACGTTGCTGTCGCTCCTCGTCCGCCATATCGGGGCGATACGGTTGGAGTTGTTTGATCTGCTGAAGTGTCTGCAATGCCAAGTCGATTCGTCCCAGCTTTTCATACAGCGAGAGGATGTCATATCGAACTCGCACATCATCGGGTCGCAGTATCGCCGCTTGTTGGAGTGCCGCGATGACTTGGTAATAACGGAAGTTGGGCGACCACGCTGCGCGGGCCTCCGTCATGACGCCCGACTCGATCCGGTCGAGAACCAGATGAGCCATTCCCAACACGCGATAGCCTTCGGCTGAGTTCGGGTCTTCGCGGAGACCGGCGGTCGCGTCACGAATGGCGGAGACGGCCAACCCGCCGCGCACCGCGAGCGGAATCTCTCCCCCCGAGACCGACATCTGCCAGCGATGTTGACCCGCTTGCACACCGGCCGGAAAGAACGGCCGACGTAGTGCAAAGAGGTTGTCATACGTCGTCGCAGGCTTGGCCCATTCGCGCGTCGTTTCGGGGACAGAGCCTTCCTTCCGAAACGCGTGCGCGACGTGCTCCAAGCGATGCTGGGCCAGGTACTCGGTCAGTTCCGGTGCGTCGGTTCCGTCGCGATAGAAGACCGCCGTCGAGGAGTTGAGTTCCGTCAACGCCCAATCTTTGGAGGCCAACAAATCTCCGAACGTCGTGTAATCGGGCGCGGGGATCGGTCCCGTGAGACGCGGCATCACGTGCGTGATCTGATACTTGTCGAACGTGGCCTTCCAAACAGCAGCCTCACCGCTGCCGGGCAACTGCTCACGTTTCTGTTGCAGCGCGCGACGAGTCTTGTTGTAGAGGTCGATCAAATCTTCGTCGCCCGTTCCCCGGAACAACCCGGCTCGTTGATCGACGAACGACTTCTGCCCCGACCAAATCGCGAAGTCACCGTGACGCAGTGCGAAGTGAAACGGGCGATCATCCAAACTGTCGGCGGCGAGAGTCTCAAACACCTGCATCTGAATCGCGAGGTTCTGGTCGAAACCGACGCCCGTGCGTTTGCCGCCCGCTCCGTCGATCCGTCCACTGATCACCAACCACGCGAGGCCGAAGAAACTGAAGACCGTTACCGCGCGACCACCGCGTGAGAACAACAGCTCACGCCAATCGAGAGAGTAGACCTGTCCGAACCGCTGGCGATACCAAACCTGAGCGTTCACCGTGCAGTACGCGCAGTTCACGAGGCTGGCGGCCGCGAGTTCATGCGTGGTCAGGCACGCCATTCCGTTGAAGGCCAGCACCGCGAGCAAGTGCCCTGGATGGAGTCGCTCACGATTGAGGAAGAGCGTGAGAAGTGTCGCGACGAATAGGACCAGCGCCGCAATCGTGCTGTGACTGATCGAGTCCCAATAGGCGGGAGCGGCGATCGAGTAGAACGACAGTTCCAGAGTGGACGGCTTCGGGAACAGCAGTCTGAGCGTGGGATAGTCCATGGCATACAGACGCCACGGCGCGAGCCATGACTCGAACGAAAACGGGTGCAAGATCGTCACGGCCAGTGACGCCCCCGCGACTCGCCAGGCCGCACGCCGCCGCGTCGCTTCTCGGAGTATGCCGCCGCGCAGAGACTCACCCGCCGCCAACAGCAACAACAACAACCAACCAAACCAAGCGCGGTTGTCGAGTTGAGACCACAGCCAAATGAGCGGCACCAATTTCCAAAGTTTCTTGGGTGTGGCTTTTTCCTCCGCCCGTAACGCGATGAACAACGTGGTCGCCAACCCGACGAGCGTCACCAATTCGGGCTGCATCGTGATCTGGGGATAGCAGACCAACAGTGCCAGCACGGCACAGATCGAACCCCACCACGTCCGAATCTCCGACCGATGAGCATGCACGATGCAGCCGAACGCAACGCCCGCCAACAGCCCCTGAACGATCGACAATCCGATGCCGCCTGCGATCGCGTGAATTCCCGCCGCCAACAGGTCGAACAGCCAAGAAAGGTTGATCCAGCGACGATCGCTGGCCGTCGTCGAGAAGACATCCTGCGCGGGAGGCAACACGCCATGCGTCGCGAGGTACTGACCCGACTTGATGTGGACCAGCGTTCGAGACTCACCGATCTGCGAGAACCCGAACAACAGCGCCAATCCGACGACGGCCCACCGCAGCACGAAATCACCGCGCACCGCCTCATCCTCAACCAACTCCGGCGTGAGTGGTTCCCATTCTGGCAGTCCCTCATCAACACTCCCCGCAACGGAGGGTTCCGTCACATCGTCTGGCTGTGAACTCAGCGCGGCACCGAGTGAGTCGAGCGAGGACTCGGTGGTGGGCGACTCATTCAAAACAGGAGCAGGCTCACCGGCAGGCATGGAATTGTCACCCGTCGGTTCAGAAGGAGAGGTCACAGTGTCACTCGCGGATCAGGGAGAGAAGTGAATCAGAACGCATTCAAGGCAGCACCGTAGGATGGGCACTCTTGCCCGTCCAGCCCTGTTTGTAACGCGACTCGGTGGCAGAAATCGGACGGGCAAGAGCGCCCATCCTACAAGTGGCGATGAACGAGACCGCTGTCGGCGGGCGACATACGCGGGACACACCCAACTCGTTGGGAGGCGACCGCTCACCCAATCCGGTCCTTGCCAACCCACAGTCGTAGCGCTTCCGGCACGACGATGCTGCCGTCAGCCTGCTGATAGTTTTCCATGATGGCAATCATCGCGCGCGTGATGGCGATGGCCGTGCCGTTCAGCGTGTGAACGTACTTCGTCCCCTTCCAGTCAGGCGACTTGCAGCGGATGCCGAGACGACGGGCCTGGAAATCGGTGCAGTTTGAGGCCGACGTGATCTCGCCCCATTCCCCCGCTTCACCGCGACCGGGCATCCAGGCTTCGAGGTCATACTTGCGATAGGCCGGGCCACCGAGATCACCCGAGGCAATATCGAGGACTCGATACGGAATGCCGAGTCCCTGAAAAATTTCCTCCTCGATGGAGACGATCTCGGCGTGCACCGCATCGGACGCCGCGACATCCGGTGCGGTGAAACCGAACATCTCGATCTTCGTGAACTGATGAACGCGATAGATGCCGCGCGTCGCTTTTCCCGCCGCTCCGGCCTCCGTCCGGAAGCAGTGTGAGATTCCCGCCACTTTGATCGGCAGCTTGTCGAAATTCAGAATCTGATCCTTGAGCGAACCGCCCAGCGTGATCTCGGCCGTCGCGACCAGACAGAGGTCCATTCCGGCGATCGAATAAATCTGAGTCTCATTTCCGCGCGGCTGGTATCCGGTCCCTTCGAGTATTTCCATTCGAGCGAGGTCCGGTGTCGTGTGCAGCGTGAATCCGTGCTTGACCAACTTCTGCACGGCGTACTGCGTGAGAGCCAACTCCAGCAAGACCGCTTCGTTCTTGAGGAAGTAGAACCCGCTGCCCGTCACGCGCGCCCCGGCTTCGAGATCAATGAGGTCATGCTTCTCGGCGAGCGCCACGTGATCGAGCGGCTTGAAGTCGAACTGCGGGATCGCACCCCAAGAACGCACCGTTTTCGAGTCCGCTTCACCACCGCGCGGCGCGTCGGGGTGAGTCAGATTCGGGATCGTCATCAGTGCGGCGCGAATATCCGCCTCGACCACTTTCAACTTCTCTTCGACGGCGGGCACCGTTTGCTTGAGAGTCTTGCCCTGCTCAATCAATGCTTGGCGAGCCTCTGGCGACTTCTCTTTGGGAATGGCTTGAGCAATCTCATTTTGACGTTGGCGGTCACCGTCACGAGTGGTGATCAGTTCGCTCCGCAACTCTCGTAGCCCCAGCAGCCGAGTCAGATCGACTTCGACATGCCGGTGCTGGCAATTGGCGCGAACAGCGTCAAGGTTCTCACAAACAAATTGCAGGTCGAGCATCGTCAGTCCAGATCAGGAATTCAGTAGGAAAAAGAGGTCTCATTCACAGGCACAGTCTTGCCAGTCAGAGCAGTCTTCCGAGGGCGGCATAAGGTAGCCCACGACACGACCGGTGGGAATCGAGGCAAACGCGCTTCCATCGGTGAGGGTGAAATGCGAGTCAGGGAATGCCACGACTACGTAGCTCCGCCATTCCATGACCGAGATTCTTCGCAGGCAGGGACTCTTCGCTGGCCGACTACTCCAACACCCTCAGCCCCAATTGCCGACGTGCTTCGTTCAGCAGCAGCAGCGCGCGGTGTTCCAGCTTCAGGAACTTGATGAGCTGCGACGAGCTCACTCCCAACTGCTCGGCTGAGCTGGGGACGCGACCGTGGTGTGCGTGCAGCACGTCAAGCGCTTCGGCCAACAGCGGTGCGAAGTCCTCGTGGTCGAGACTGCATCCGATCTTTCCGCCGTGACAGCGCGACTTCCACAACGCAGTCGGAGCTGCATCTCCCAAGGCCACCGTTCTCACGGCAAGAGCGAGATTGACCCGTAGCCGCGCCACGGCCACGCGGTGGTTGTCGTGTTGACTCCGACGCTCTGCCGCCTGCCCTTCAATCCCCGTCGGCGTGTGATGGAGTACGACGGCCGACTCGGTCTTGTTCCGATGCTGCCCTCCCGGCCCACGCCGCCGCTCGTGCCGAACCTGGCACTCGCGCAGCAACAATTCAACCGGATGTAGCACCGGATGCAGACCGGTTTGGAGAACTAGGTGCCTGTCCAATAGTAACCCCGAGTTTTATAGGACGACCCATTCAAGCCGTCTTGGCAAAGCCCACGACCCGGAAGGGCCTTTTTACGAACATGTGCTTGGACCGATTGGTCAACTCGACTCCATTGAGGGTGCCGTCGTCAATGGGTGGCTTTATTCCGGTCCTCCTCCGACTTCGTGGGTTTAGGTGACGGGGGAGATCCGAGTACGAATCGACGACATGTGTAAAGTCCTCGAACGGAATGGTCACACGCCAAGACGCGTCGCATCGACAGGGTGGCGATGTCAGCAGCGAAGCGGAGGGTGCCGAATGATTGCCGGCGATAAAAAATGGGGCCTTCCCGTCGTTCAGACCCCGCCACCCAGCGACAAGCGTTGTCGTTTCCGACAGAAGTCCTGTGAGCCGGGTGCCGTGAGGCCTCGGACTCTTGAATCTCGCTGAGAATCCTCGTTCCGACTTTTGTCGGAAACGTCAACTTTGTCGAGGACCACGCCTATCGAAGGTTCTGGGAGCGTCACTTCGCTCGAAGCTGCGACGGACTTGCGAAGTATTAGCGGTGTTGTGAGTGTACCTCAGTCCGTTGTCTGAGCTGTTTGAGAGGTCGCTTCACCTATGTGTTCCGCAGTGTTTGCCTTGTTGCTTCGGTCGTTGCGAGTCGATGCCCGATCGCGCGGGCCGCATCTGGCGCGCGTCTGTCTGTTGATTGCGATCTACTTCGCGATCATTCAAGTCCAGTCTACGGTCGCCTTTTTTGGTGCGCCGGGGTTGAGGCTCTTTGGGTCGTTGGTTTGGCTGAACGTGACCTTCCTCACGCTGATGGGGATCGGGGCTTTCTCCAGCACGATCACCGAAGAGAAGGAGGAGGACTCGCTCGGTCTGTTGCAGATGGCGGGGATCAGTCGGTGGGGATTGCTGCTCGGAAAAATGAGTGGCCCGTTGATTCAGGCGCTGCTGTTGGTGGCGGTCCAATATCCGATCACGCTGCTGTCGGTGACGTTCGGCGGTGTGAGCCACGTTCAGGTGCAGGCGGCCTACATCGCGTTGATGGGATACCTGTTGATGCTGGCTGGGGTCGGGACATTCTGTTCGACCGTCTCGCACAACAGCCGCTCGGCCTCGCGACTGATGGTGCTGCTGCTCGCGGTTTACTTCGCCATTCCGTGGGCCATCAGCCCCTGGCTGATCTCACCCGCAGCCATGGGACTCTCGCCGATCGCGCGTTCGGTGCTGGGCGGCCTTCAGTCCATGAGCGTCTTCACTCAAATTAGCACGGCGCTGACGACCGGTCGCACCGAGTCTGTGTGGAATATCCAAGCGATCTCGAATCCGCTGATCGGCGCGATCGGCTTGCTCTTGTCGTCGTGGCTATTTGAGCGTTGCGCGAACCGCCCGCGTATCGAACCGATCTCACGCGGGTTGCTCGCACGACGCAGCGGCCGATGGCGCTGGTTCAGTCCGGGGCGTCCTCGCACCAACGCCCTCCTGTGGCAGGGCTTTCATTTTTCAGCGGGGGGAGTCGCCGGACTGTTGATCCGGCTGAGTTGCTACGTGGCGTTGTTCGTGGCGTGCTGGGTTCTGAAC
>JAYTXB010000177.1:0-15555 GCA_043743205.1 Schlesneria sp. | reverse complement strand
GAGCCGTGTGCCGTGAGGCCACGGGTTTCCTGCGGCGATCAAGAACCCGCAGCCTGACGGCATGCGGCTCGCCAGTGTCTCAGCTTTGGCCGCGTGAGGTATAGAAACCCGCAGCGTCAGCGGGTTACTGTTCTAAAACACGTGCCCTTGATTGCCTGCCCCCGGCTTCAGGTTGTGTTCTGCTCTTCATCCGTACTCCGGCCCTGCCATCACACGTGTTCTCATTCCCGTTGTTGACAACGTCACTCATCGGCGCGGCTGGCAAGACATTTGCCGAAGTCACACAATGCCTCCGATCTCGTACTCCATTTCCCGACTCGACTTTGTCACACCGGAGACCGAACGATGACACTCACCCGACTGTTGCTTGCCACGAACCTGCTCCTCGCGGTTCCTGTTTCATCGCTCGTCTCTGCCGAGCCATTTCGTGCGGGAGCGGCCACCAGTGTCATCACTCCCGAGATTGGACGCGACATCATCGGTGGGTTCGTGCCATCGCCATCGAAGCACATTCACGATGAGCTTCACGCGCGGTGTTTGGTGTTGGATGACGGGCAGACAAAGATCGCCCTCGTCGTGTGCGACTTGTTGGGGATTCATCGCGTGGTCAGTGACGAGGCTCGTCGCCTCATCCAAGAGAAGTCTGGTATCCCTCCCCAGTGCGTGATGATTTCAGGAACGCACACGCATTCTGCCAGCAGCGCCCTCGGTGATGCACGCTGGAAGATCGACCAGAAGTCGGATGAGTACCAACGTTTTGTCGCTCAGCGGATTGCCGATGGAGTGGCACGCTCGGCGATCCATCTGCGTCCCGCTCAGCTTGCGTTTGGAGTGGTCGATGTTCCCGAGCACGTCAACAACCGGCGCTGGCACATGCTGGCTGGGACCGTGCCGCCAAACCCCTTCGGCGGAAAAGACCTCGTCAAAATGAATCCGCCGTCCGGCAGTCTAAATCTCATCGAACCTGCCGGGCCGATTGATCCGACGGTTTCGTTCATCGCCATCAAAGGGACCGATGGCTTTCCGATTTCGATCTTCGCCGCGTACTCACTGCACTACGTGGGAGGCGAGGGACCGGGGCATGTCTCGGCCGATTACTACGGCTACTTTTGTGAGAGTCTCAAGCAATTGATGACGGCAGGCGACGCAACGCCGCTGGACACCGATCGGCCGCCGTTCGTCGCGTTGATGGCAAACGGCACGAGTGGCGACATCAACAACATCGACTTCCGCAAGCTGCGCGGGCCGAAGAAACCTTACGAGCAGATGCGGTTCGTCGCCGAAGATGTCGCGAAGAAAGTTCATGCCGCCACGGCGAAGCTGGAGTACCGCGATGGCCTCACGCTGGCGAGTCGTTACCGCGAACCGACGATTGCCTGGCGACGCCCCAACGACGAGCAAAAGAAATGGGCGGCCGACACGATCGCAGCCGGACCCAAGAGCAAATCCGACCTCTCGTTCATCTATGCCGAGCGAGTCACACGGCTGGCCGAGTACCCCGAGACCACCACGATCCCACTGCACGTCATCCGCATCGGTGATGTCTGTCTCGGGACGATGCCCTGCGAAGTCTTCTGCGAAATCGGCCTCGACTTCAAACGACGTTCCCCGTTTGCCAAGTCGTTCATGGTCGAACTGGCTCATGGCTACGTCGGCTACCTCCCGACTCCACGCCAGCATCAATTCGGCGGGTACGAAACGTGGCTCGGCACGAACCGCTTGGAAGTGACCGCCTCCGACAAACTACTCGACAATCTGATCGAGATGGCGAAGGAACTGCACGTCGGGGCGAAGTGAATCGAAGAACAGCACCTTGGTTCCAGCGGTGTGGCGGAGGATCGGCACTCTTGTCCGGATTCCAGTCGCACCCCGAAACTCCCGCTGAAATGGCAATTGCTGCCGGTCGCCTTTGTGACCACGTTGATGGAAGGTATGGTCGTGACTGCCCGCCTGACCGTTCTCGAAGAAAACAACGGTCGGTCGAAATCAGCCTCGACCAAATGGGATGTGCCTCCGATTTCCAAGGCTCCTCTGTTCGAGATTAGCATGACTCACCGGTTCCTCATCGCCTTCATCCTGCCTGCACTCCACGCGTTGAACGGCTTGGCCACAGACAGCGCAGCGCTCCCACCTGTGGCCGAGCGCGAAGTTGACTTCGTGCGTGACATCGAGCCGATCTTTCGTGCGCGATGCCATACGTGTCACGACGCAAATAAACAGCGAGGTGGCTTGCGGCTCGACTTGAAGTCGGCGGCGCTCAAAGGGGGCGAGAGTTATGCGCCCGCCATCGTCCTCGGCAAGTCGGCCGACAGTCCGCTGGTCCGATTCGTCGCGGGACTTGACGAGGAAATGCTGATGCCGCCCGAGGGAGAACGGCTCTCCGCCGAGCAGATCGGATTACTGCGCGCGTGGATCGATCAGGGAGCCAAGTGGCCCGATGAAGCGTCGGCGCGGGATGACGCCGCATCGCACTGGTCGTTTCGCCCCGTGCTGCGGCCCGTGCTGCCGGATGTCACTCGCGAGAAGGCGGTTTGGACTCGGAACCCGGTTGATGTGTTCGTCGTGTCCAAACTTCCGAGTGGGGGACGTAAGTCCCCCGGTTCATTGGCGAGTCAATCCGCGCGTCCAACGATCATTGTGGCAAAAGAAGAACCGGAGGACTCACGTCCCCCGCTCGGAAATTCATTGGAGGCTGATCGAGCGACGCTCATCCGGCGTCTCACGTTCGATCTGCTCGGCCTGCCGCCGACTCCCGGTGCCGTGGCCGAATTCATCGACGATTCGCGGCCAGATGCGTACGAGCGGCTCGTCGATCGGCTGCTCGCGTCGCCTCATTTTGGAGAACGTTGGGCACGGCACTGGCTCGATGTCGTCCGCTTCGCCGAGAGCGATGGCTTCGAGACCAATCAGCCTCGACCCAATGCGTGGCCTTATCGCGACTATGTCATCCGCGCGTTCAACGAAGACAAACCATTCGAGCAATTCATTACCGAGCAGCTCGCGGGAGACTCGCTTGGAGTCGATGAAGCGACGGGCTTCATCGTGGGTGGAACGTTCGACCGCGTGAAGAGTCCCGATCCTGGACTGACTGCTCAACAACGCGCTGACGAATTGCACGACATGGTTAGTACGACTGGCAGCGCTTTCCTCGGTCTGACTGTCGGCTGCGCTCGCTGTCACAATCACAAGTTCGACCCGATCTCGCAGACCGACTATTACTCGATCAAGGCGGTCTTCGCGGGGGTCCAACACGGCGAACGATCGCTGAAGCCCACCGACCTCGATCAGCGCGAACTGCAAATCGTGCACGTGAAGGCCGAACTCGATGAGATCGAACGCGCGCTGTGGACCTTCGAGCCGCTGGCTCGCATCACAGCCCTTGACTCCGTTCGGCGCGGGTCTCTCGCCCCCTCCGAAACGCCCGACCGCAGGTCTCCTCATCGTGCTGCCGTTCAGCGTCGCACCAACATCGACCGCTTTGCACCCGCACTAGCGAAGTTCGTCCGGTTCACCATCGAAGAGACGAACACCGGCTCTCAACCGTGCCTCGACGAAGTGGAAATTTTCACGACTGAAGGAACTGTTCGGCGCGGGTCTCTTGGCCCCGCCGAAACGCCCGACCGAAGGTCTCCTCTTCCTCTCGAAGATACTTCAAAAAAGAACGAGGAGACCTTCGGTCAGAGCCGTGTGCGGGGTCAGGAGCCTCCCGCACAACAGGCAGAGGCCAAGCCGCGCAACGTCGCGCGGGCCGCTCACGGGACGAAGGTCACGTCGTCGTCAGACCTTCCCGGATACGAGATTCATCAACTCAAGCACGTTCACGACGGACGCTACGGCAACAGCGCGAGTTGGATTTCCAACGAAGCGGGTCGAGGCTGGGTGTTGTTCGAGTTTCCCGAGGCCGTCGAAATCGACCGCGTGTTGTGGAGTCGCGATCGCCCCGCCGACGGCCAATTCAGTGATCGCCTCGCGACGAAGTACCGCATCGAAGTCGGCTTGACCGTCGATGCGCTGCGAGTCGTCGCGACAGCCGACGATCGTCTGCCCGTCGGCAGTTCGGCCGCACCGACGGCGGCACGAGTCGCCCCGAACGAGCAAGGCCAACGCGATGTTGTTCGCCTCATCGCGCGACAAGCCGAACTCAACGAATCATTGCGCCGACTGACTGCGATATCGATGGTTTATGCGGGACGATTCGTGGCTCCGGAACCGACGAACCGCTTCCATCGCGGTGATCCGTTGCAGCCGAAGGAGCCTGTCGCACCGGCGAGCCTCGCGTCATTTGGCAATGCGTGGCAGTTGTCGCTCGACGCTCCCGAAGCTACACGCCGACAGCAGTTGGCGAAGTGGATCACCGACCCGCAGCACCCGCTCACGTCGCGCGTGTTGGTGAACCGACTCTGGCACTTCCATTTCGGACAGGGCCTCGTGACGACCCCGAGCGATTTTGGACGCAACGGCGCGCTGCCGTCGCATCCGGAGTTGCTCGATTGGATGGCTTCAGAAAAAGCATCGTCGAACTCGTCGCCTAAGCGCCTTCACCGACTGATTGTCACTTCGGCCACCTACCGCCAAAGCAGCACGGTGCGAGCCGAAGCGATGCAGGCCGATGCGGGAACGAGACTTCTCTGGCGCTATCCGCCGCGACGGTTGGAGGCCGAGCCGCTGCGCGATGCGATCCTCGCCGTGTGCGGCAACCTCGACGATCGCATGGGCGGGGCGGGCTTCGATCTGTTTGAACCGAACACGAACTACGTGAAGGTTTACAACTCGAAGAAAGAGTTCGGCCCGGCTGAATGGCGGCGCATGGTCTATCAGTCCAAGCCGAGGATGCAGCTCGATGACATTTTCGGTTCGTTCGACTGCCCGGATGCGGGCCAGATCGCCCCGCGCCGCACCAGTTCGATCACGGCCCTGCAAGCCCTGAACCTGCTCAACAGCCGCTTCATTCTCCAGCAGTCGTCTCTGTTTGCCAGCCGCCTCGAACGCGAAGCCGGGCCCGACACAAACGAACAAGTCCGCCGTGCCTATTCGCTGGCATTCCTCCGCACCCCGACCGACGACGAACAAACCGCAGCCGAACAGTTCGTGAAGCAATACGGCCTCCCCGCCCTCTGCCGCGCGCTGCTCAACGCCAACGAGTTCCTGTTCGTGTTTTGACGTAGGGGTGCCGTCGAGGCTTCGCGAGACGCACCGTCCGCGTAGACTTGCAGCGTTGAAACATCTCGAAGATTCAACGGCACCCTTCTTTGAAGAAGAGGCATCGTCATGCCAACCAACTTCCCGCAACTGACGTTTTGGCTCCTTTACGGCGATCGTGTTTTGTTGGTCTCGTTCGGACTGTTGAGTCTGATCGCGTGCGGCCTCGTGATTTGGAAGACCTTCGTTGGCAAGGCGGCAATTCGATGGATGCCCGTCATGATCCTCGCAGCGGTCGCCATACTGTTGACCCCATTTGTCATGCCAGGCCGGAACGATTTCTGCCGCTATCAGGACCGAGAAGCATACGAGAATATCGCGTTGACGCTCATGGCCGTCGATTTTGTATGTGGCATTATCGGACTCGCTTGGTATTCGTCCGATGCGGTGTCCAACGCGGTATCGACGAGACGAGCGGGTACGGTTCTCATCACACTCGCCGCCTTCATCTTGGTATTCTCACTAGGCTCCGAAGTCGTTTCCGGTTTGAATTCGATACTCAGTTGTCGGAGCAATCTCACAAAAATAGGTGACGCCTTGGCGAAAAAAGCCGACCAATTGCCGGATCGACGATTCCCAAATGCTGCAGAGGGGAAACCTCTCGTCAGTTGGCGCGTCGCGATCCTTCCGTATCTGGACCCCCACAATTTCGACATTCAGCAAAAGTACCACACGGATGCCGAATGGGATGAGAAGGTCAACGACGACGCGGCTCAGTCGTACGTCCGCAAACTGAAATGCTGGGATGCGAGATCGTCTACGGACTCTCGCGGCCGACAGTTCACTTCATACGCGATGATCACCGGTCCCGGCACGGGTTCTCGCAATGGTCGGGCGGCGCAATTGCTGAAGAGCAACGGTGCAAGTCATTCTGCGATCGTCATCGAAGCGTGCGGCCGACGGATCGTGTGGACCGAGCCGCGCGATGTGGACGTGTCGGTCGAATGCATCGGACTCAACCAGCCGGGGACAACACCCGACGAATCACCATCGATCGGATCGAGCATGCATTGGAAAGGAGTCAACACACTCATGGCCGATGGAAGTGTCCGCTGTCTCCCGCTAAACACCGATCCCAAAGTGTTAAAGGCGCTCATGACTGCTGACGGTACCGGGAACGCGAAGTGAGTCTGAGACTGCGGTTCCAACAACGTCTGGTTTCCATTTTTGACGAAACTTCAAGGCGTGTTGTTACGGCTTGGCCTTCACGCAGCGGAAGCCGATGGCGTCGTCGGCGGAGGTGGCGGGGAGTCGGCGGCGGGCGGAGCTGGTCAGTTTGTCGAACGGTTCTTTCCATGAACCACTTCTAATCGCAATGGCCGTTTCGTCGCGATCAGTTCCTGATGGCAAAGCTCCGTTTTCGGAAGCCTGCTTGTAGTTGGGAGTCCACGTATCGGCCGTGAACTCGCACAGATAGCCGTGCATGTCGTACAGGCCCCACGGGTTTGGTTTGAGAACCCCGACGGCAGGATCGTTCCCCGCCGCGTTGCCGTGATGCCAGCCGAATTCGCCGAGCAACGTCGCCTTGGGGGAGACATCGCCGGGGCGTTGAGCTTCGTCCCCAAAGCTGTACTTGGTCGTCGTCCCCGCGCGACAGCAGTACTCCCACTCGGCTTCGGTCGGAAGGCGAATGGCTTCGTCAGCTCCGATCAGTTTGCGGTCACGCAGTTGTTGAGTGACTCTCTGACAGAAAACGTTCGCCTCTTTCCAAGTCATCATTTCGGCCGAGTTGCGCGGTCCTTTCCAGCGGCTGGGGTTGTTGCCCATGACGGTCTCATACAGGTTTTGCGGCGTCTCGTATTTGGCGATGGCGAACGACTTCCTCATTGTCACTTCATGCTGAGGCAGCTTGCGCGCATCCCCCTCTTTGGCTCCCATCGAAAACGTCGCCGGAAACTTTTCAGTGCCGGGAGTAATCAGGACGAACTCCTCGACGAAAGTCGTCAGCAACGCGTTCGTTCGTTCGTCCTCGGCCCGCGCCGTCGATCGCAATGACGTGAAGAACTGCATCGCCGCGACGACGATCATGCCACACACCACGACTAGGACAGACGAACGACTTCCCAACTTCACACGCATGTTCTCTCCCTCAGAAAGACAGCCCCATCATCCACAAGCCAATCCACCACCGGGCGGGATGATATCCAGCACGTGATCAATGAAGAAATGTCCTCAGGGCACAAGAGTCTGGCCCGGCTTTGCACAAGTACGCTGACCGGACATACCAAGCCCACCAGTCCTAAACGACTGTAGGAGGGTACAACCCACCCAACATTGGTTGCGCAAAGCCGCCTCGCCCTCGCTTTTTCAACGACGTGCGATGAGTTTGTCGCCACCAAAACAAAAACGGCGGCAGCCTCAGTTGCCAGAGGCTGCCGCCGTTGAGCGGGTCATAATATTCAAGCAAGTTCGACTGAGATCTGCAGACAACTAGAGCAAGTCGTCGTCGTGCACTCCGATTTCAAGAGTGGTCGTTTCGCACTGACCGGCTGGTTCGCAAAGTTCTTCACGAACGATGTTCATGTTCCTCGGCGCTTCAATGCCGATCCGAACAGTATTGGGTCCGATGCGAACGATCGTGATCGCCACGTTGTCACCGATCAAAATCTTTTCGCCGGGCTTTCGAGAGAGCACAAGCATTTTGGCCACCCCTTCCTTTGTTCAAAAACCTTCCCTGTTTTTCGAACGGCCAACCGGGTCGATCGGCCGTCATTTGTAACTCGCCGCGCCAGTCACTGCATTCGTTCGCTAGGGAATCACTCACAGCACCGCACGAACACCATCCGAACACTGTCGTCAACCGGACTACGCTGTCAGAAGGATAACAGCTATGAGATCGGCATGTCTAGCGCCAGCGGGCGGTTTAGAAAGTTTCCCGGCCACTAAAGCGGGCTCGCGGCGGCGAGGCAGCTGAGCTACCTGCGGCCGTCTTTTTCGGAAACTCACCGCAAAATCGCCGGCGTTGCCCCTTTCAGATGGTGTGCCTGTTTTGCCGGCACCGCCGTCGTGCCTGCGTTTTAAGCAGGCGTGAGTTTGTGTTTCAGATGGCAGTTCGGCTCTCGGAACAGAGCGGGGTGTAATGCCAAAAGTCCCTTCCTGACTTGATTCTCCTGCCGAGCGTCTGGATGCTAGGCCCCTCGCCGTTCACAACAAGACTGGTGGTGAACGGGGTGAAACTCTCGGTGGAATTGTGAGCAAGAGGCGGCTAGATCATGGTGAAAATCGGCATCGTTGGGATCGGGTTCATGGGTTGGGCGCACTTCGCTGGAGCCACCAAGATTTCCGACAAGGGCAAGATTCTGGGGTCCAAGCTGAAAGGGGCGGCTGTCACAACAATTTGTTCGCGCAGCCTCGATAAGCTCATTGGGGATTGGACATCCATTCAAGGCAACTTCGGGCCACGTGGTCCGATGTTGGATGTTGAAAAGATCAACGCCTACGACCGCTTTGAGGAGATGCTGCTTGACCCGGAGATTGATCTGATCGACATCTGCCTTCCCAACGACAAACACGAGGAGGCAGTCATTACTGCGCTGGAAGCAGGCAAGCATGTGTTGGTCGAGAAGCCGATTGCCATCGACCCGAAGGCCGCAGACAGAATGGTCGCCACCGCCAAGAAGACGGGGCGAATGCTAATGGTGGCTCATGTGCTGCCGTTCTTTCCGGAGTTTAAGTTTGCAGCGGAGGTGATCGCGTCCGGAGTTTACGGCAAGTTGCGGGCGGCTCATTTTCGGCGAGTCATCTCACCACCGAAGTGGTCGGGCGACATGTCCGACTTCCGGAAGCTCGGTGGCTGGGGGATCGATCTGCACATTCACGACAACCATTTCATCAGCCTCATCTGTGGCGTTCCTCAGCAAGTTTTCTCGCGCGGGATTTTGGAAGAGGGGTTCGTGAACCATGTCCACACTCAATACCTCTACGAGGATGCTACGGTCGCCGTGAGTGCCGTCAGTGGAGGGATTGCAGCGGAAGGACTGGCGTTTGGACATGGGTTTGAGATTTTCCTAGAGCAAGCGACGCTGATTTACAGCGCGGGAACTCTTGGTGGAGAATGGTGTCCAGATCGTCCGCTCACCGTGATTGAGAAAGGGAAAGCCAAACAGCCGAAGTTGAAGGGCGGGGGTGAATGGTGTTCGGCTTTCACCTCAGAACTTCAAACGGCGGTCGATGCGGTCAAGGTCGGAGAGATTCCCAAGTTGCTCTCGGGTGAGTTGGCTCGCGACGCACTGAAGCTGTGTCACGCCGAAGCCAAGAGCATCGCGACGGGGAAGCCGGTCAGGGTGTAAGGGTGCGAGAGGCAGTCTGTGTGTCGAGGCAACAACCCGCTGCGTGAGCGCGAGACGCGCGGTTCGAATTATTCGCTGACAGAAACAACATGCTCGACAATCTTCCGGTCCTTTCGCACAAGCACGGCGATCTCACGATCGAGGGTTATTCGCGCGCGGCGGTTCAAAGCTATTGGCGCATCCCCGAACTGAAGCTCGGCTTCGATTTGGGAGGGAGTCCATGGGACTTCATTGGGACGCCGACGATCTTCATCACACATGCTCACCTAGACCACATGGCAGCGCTGCCGGCGTATGTCGCGCGACGACGGATGATGAAAATGGAACCGCCGACGATCTATGTCCCCGAGGAAGTGGTCGAGCCTGCCGATCGGATGTTGAAGTCGTGGCAGAAACTTGATCGCGGGCGGATGGCCTGCAACTTGATCGGAGTCCAATCAGGGCAGGAAATTGAACTGTCTCGCGATCATGTGGTGAGCGTCTTCGCGACGACACACACGGTCCCGTCGGTGGGATATCTCGTCTGGCAAAGACGGCGCAAGTTGAAGCCGGAATATCAGTCACTCACCAGCGATCAGATACGCGATCTGAAAATGAGCGGAGCAGAGGTGACTCATGAGTTGCGAACGCCGCTCCTCTGTTACACCGGGGACACGTCACCGCGCGGGTTGGACGAATACCCGCCGGCCTTCGAGGCGAAGATTCTCATCTCGGAGTTGACGTTTTTCCGGCCGGAGCATTCGCGTGAAAAAATTCACAAGTACGGGCACCTCCATCTGGACGACTACCTGGAGCGAGCCGATCGGTTCAAGAATGAACTGATCATCGCGATGCATTTCAGTGCTCGTTACCCGACTCACCTGATCGAGAAGTCCGTGATGCGCCGCCTGCCGCCGCAACTACGTGACCGGATGAAGCTCTGGCTATGAACGGCTTGTGAATAGTCGGTCGTTCGACTGGCTCACGGACCCATGGCCGCTTGGAATCGAGGCACGAAGACCGGAGGGGCAGGAGTGCCGCTGTCCGACGCATCGTGAGAGAGTCGGCTTCGGCAAGGTAGCCCTGTCGCTCCGCGACAGGAAGCGCGAGCGTGCGAGCGACGTTCCTCATTCAGGGAAGATGATTGGCAGATCAGCATCTCCTGTTGATCTCGCCTCCTGTCGCGGAGCGACAGGGCTACCTTGAAGAGCCAAACGAAGCTGGCACACCACAGCCCGATTCTCCGTGACGATCGTTGTTGCGGTGCGAACCCTCATGACCGGTATCGTCCGATTTTTCGAGCGGTTCCCATTGATCGGGTCTGCGTGTGGCTCAATGCCAGCGCAGTTAGGCAGACGGTTTTTGACCGTGTTGTTTTTGCGACGTATATGCCCTGTACGTTTCGTTGCATTTTGTCATCGCACGTTTGAGTGAGCGATGAGGAGTGGCCATCGGACACCCCGTCCGAGCGACGTGTACAGGAAGATTTTGAGATGCAGACCAACTTCGCCAAGCCACTCGCCCGCACCCAGTCGTACACCAAGTTCTCCACTCCGTTGGTGTTGGAGCCGCCACTGCATTGTGGGCTTCCTACAATTCGGCTCGGATTGGGCAAGCATTTGCTGGGAACGGACGGGAGTTGCACGGTGCGTGTTCGGGCTGACAACGTGGAGCCACGGCACGCGATGATCGTCGTCAGCGAACATCGAACGGTGGTGAAGGCACTCCATCCACAGACTTGGGTCAATGAAGGACCGGTCTCAGAGACCGCATTACGTCCGGGAGACAGGCTGAGTCTGGGGCCGCTCACGTTTCGCGTCCGCGCTGCACGAGCCGACGAACTGCAAGGCTTTCAAGAAGCGAACGCGGGAACCTTCCAAGTGGAAGACTCGTTTCCCAACGACGACTTGATGAACCGCAACCGGGCGGTGGAGACAGCTTGGCGGATCGACTCTTCGTCGAACACCGCCCGCGATTTGGCTGCACCTTTGGGCACTGTCGCCAGTACGTACGCTCCCCCGATGACATCACGCGATTCCGCGCCTGTGATTCCGACGATCACAGAGTCCGTCAAACACGCTGAAGCTCTTGCTCTCCCAGAACACTCGACTGCGGCACGGGACATCGGACACGTTGCCAAGCCGAAGTCCTGGGTGGAGATCACGGTGCCAGTGGCTATCGCTCGTGTCATACCAGAGCTGCCTGCGGTGGCGAACGAGCTTGTTCCTGTTGCCGCTCAGAATCAGGCCGCATTTGCGGACAACGCCTCCCCCATTGAAGCACTGGGCCACCGCATTTCCGACAACGCAAAACCTGCGTTCAATGGCACCTCATCAAGCTCCGTTACATCTACTCCGACTCTCGACTTGAGGCTGGAAGAGATCTCCCGAAAGTTGGCCGAGCTGGACCGACCGATCCATCAGCGCTCGGCTTCAAACGATCGTTCCACCGCTTCGGACGAGACCGCCGAACGCGTTGATTCGCTCGCGGCCGAACGGCGTCACGTCAGCGAACAACAAGTGGAACTGCAACAGCGTGCAGAAGAGTTGGCTCGCCAAACGGAACAGCTTCAGCGACAAGCGGCGCGGGTTTCCGAACGCGAAGTCGATGCGGATCGTGTGCAGGCTCAGTTGACTCGAGGGCACGAAGAGCTTCGCCTCTCGACGGACGCAACGAGACGAGAACTCGATGAAGAGTATGCCCGTCACCAGACTTTGTGGCAGGAATGGGACACCGCCTATCGACGCACGTCGGGCGAATTGAACGAGCAGCTTCAATCGTTGGAGCAACGTCGCACTGCGCTCGCAACCGACACCGAGCGACTAGTTCTCGAACGGTCCCACGTTCAGCGCTTGCTGGCGGAGCAAGAGCGAGATCGCCGCGAGATCGCGGTGTTGCAATCGCAACTGACGAACGATCACGCCTCGTTGAAATCGTGGCGTACCGATTTCGATATCGAACGACAACAGCACTTGGACGCGATCCAGGAGCGAGAAGCTCACATCGCCGCCGAGCGCCGTTCAGCAGTCACGCTGCAGGCCGAGTTGCTCTTAGCACGGCAGCAGTTTGAGCGAGATCGAACCGTATTCCTGACGGAGCGCGCATCAACGGCGACTCAGCACGATCGGGAACGCTTTGAACTCATCGAACGTCGCGAGCAACTCGAACACGAGACCACTCGACTTCAAGATGATCGCGGGGAGTTGGAGCGCCTGCGCCAGATGGCTGAAGCGGACCGAACCGAATTCGCTCTCGAGCGGGATGCCCTGCGTTCGCAGCTCACCGAGCTGACTCTCGTGCGAGAACAACTGAGTCGGGTCCAAGCGGAGTTGTTGCAAGTACAGTCCGAGCCGTCACACGCCCCCAGCCTTGTCGTAGCCGCGCCGTTCGCGGTAGGTTCGATCGGGGTGAACTCGGTTGAAGTCGCGCAGCGTGAAAGATTCGTCGATCCGTATGCGAACGTCGATCTGCCACCGCTCATCGTCGGCCGCCCATTCAGGCAACTTGTTCCGGCTTTCGACTCACACAGAGAGCCGACCACGCTCGTCCACTCCTCGATTGCACACACGTCGCCGAGAGTGACCGATCCGATGGAGACCGTCACCATCGAACGATTCGTCGATCCCTATGCCGAAGTTCAGTGGCCATCGCCCAGCGAAGACTTCGCCGTCCAGACTGAGACTGACCGAGTTGAGGACTATCAACGTCAGACCGAATCGAATTTTTGCAGCGTGCCATCTCTTCCGCCGATTGCAACGGAAGCGACCGTCGTTTCGGAGTTGTATGAAGCGGGGGACAGCATCAGCGCAAGTTCGTTCGATCGCAAAGCAGATTCAGGAGCCACTGGCTACCGCTTCTGGGCAGACAGCACGCTGTACGAAACAGCGCACGGCCTGTCGTCAGGCGAGACCCCGATGTTCCACGACTCTGCCAACGAGCGCATGTGTGGCAGTAAGTTCGACTCGCCAGCAGCAGTTCCCGCGAAGATTGCCGCGTCGCTAACGGTTGATCAACCCGTTCCGAACACTGAGGGCGAGTCCTCCAGCGGAGACTCGATCGAGATTTGGTGCCGATCCGACGCCAGCGGAGAACCGATCTCTACCAACGTCGGCGCGGTGGCCGAATTGAAAACGTGTTTAGAGACCGCTCTCGCCACACTGGAAGAACCGGCTTCGATTGACGAGACCCTCGCGGAAATCAACCGCGAATTCGGTGTCAACCTGCCCGCAACAGAGGACTACGCCTTCGCGCCGACCATGAAAGCTGCTGCGGAATCGCAGCTCGTTGATCAGGAATCGGATCGACCTGAGCCTAAGGAATTCGACTACTCGCAGTTCAATTCCTCGTTGTTTGCCGCACCGCCAGCCGCGACTGTGGCTGCTGACGAGCATTGCGTCGAACAGGACACCGCTTCCGAAGTCGATGGTGCGGTCGCCTCGTCTGTGGACCACAACAGCCTAGAGTCGGTACTGGCTCGACTGCTAAGCAGGATGGCTCCCAAAGCGGGCAGCGACTTGCCAAGCTCGGCCCTCAAAGCACCTGCGGAACTGACGGCAATGCTGGTGTCGGAGCAATCTGACATGCGCGTGGCTGCTGAAGACAAGGACGAAGAATCGAGTGAACTCACTACGGTCGCTCTTCCCGCTCTTGAACTCACGTCCCTTGAAACCGCTGTGGACGATTCTTCAAGTGAAGCCAATTCTTCGCATGCAGCCACCGCGCTCGAACAGCAGGCTTCTAACGAATCGACGGCCGAAGAAACTCAGTTCACAGCATCCCCTCAGGAAGAGTTCATCGTTCCCGAAGTGGACGATGTCGCGGCGGAATCCACGGCCGAGTTACAAGTCGGCTCGGCCTCTGGACTGAGTCAGCTTCCGGCGTGGTGGAAGGCATGCGAATCAGTCGAGATCCCGGTCTATGAAGGCCCGCACCCTGAGGACGATGTTGCTGATATTGTGGTAGCAGGACTGATCGCCCCCGCTGAGAATGTTGCAGATCAGGAACCACAACGGACATCCGAGCCTGAGGCCGCCGCTGCCAACGATCCGCTGGCCAGCTTGCGAGCACAGTTGGCTCAGTTGTTCGACATGAAGGCTGAGGCCCCAGCCAGTCCCGCGTCCGAATTCACCGCAGCGGCCTCGTCCCTCGAAGAAGTCGCTAGCCACGAGACTGATACCGAAACTATCGAGACCAGCGGAGAACTCACGGAATCCTTGATCGAGGCGACTGGTTCCACTTCGGAGGTGAGCGCTCCAGCAGACGCTGCTCGCGAACACCAGAACCCCAGCAAGGCCGCTGCATCAACCGTCCCAGTTCCAGAGGAGACTTCGGCTGGCGGCAACGAGGAAGACGACTCGGTCGAGAGCTATATGGCGCGTCTTCTGTCGCGTGCGCGCGGCGGTGCCGTCGTCTCTCCCAAAGAAGTGAAAACGCTGGCAACGTCTGTCGCGAGTTCGACGGCCAGTTCTGCAGCCGCATCGGGGCAGTTGCCTGACGGGGAGGACGTTGCGTTTGATCCCGCTGATCGCTCGCATCTGAAGGCGGAGCCGAAACATAAGCAGGATCGTCAAGCCGTTCGCGATGACCTGCAATCGTTCCGGCAATTGGCTCATCAGTCGGCCCGGTCTGCTCTGGCTCGTCACACCACGAAGACTTTGTTGGGGACGCTGATTGCCAAGTCGATGTTGTTCAGCGTTTCAGCCGCAGCGACGGTCTTCTACCTGGGAGCTCCGCTCGTCGGCTGGCCGTCGGAGATTTGGAACGGACTCGCCTGCTCACTGGCCACGGTCCTCAGCGGGATGGAGTTCTACCGCTCGTGGTCGAGGCTACGAGAGTCGCGCCAGCATGGCCTGAAACCCAAGGCAGGGAACGCAGCACGAACCGCAGAAATTGCGGCCGCCGAGTGACGAGATCGACCATCAAGGACCGGCGCATCAACAACTGGCGGTAATAATCTGATGATCTAGGTGAGCCGGGTGCCGTGAGGCCCCGGGTTCTTCGCCGAAAAGTCCGGGGCCTCACGGTACCCGGCTCACCTAGATCATCAGATTATTACCGCGAATTGTTGATGCGCCGGTCCTAAGTGAGG
>JAYTXB010000176.1:0-2496 GCA_043743205.1 Schlesneria sp. | reverse complement strand
CTTCGAGAAGAAGATTCGGCCGTTGTTGGTGCAGCGTTGTTACGAATGCCATTCGCAGGACAAGGCGGGTGAGAGCGGCCAGCTTGCCGTCGATTCGCGTGCGGCGTTGTTGAGGGGGGGGGATCGCGGAGCGGTCCTCGTCGCTGGGAAGCCGGAGGAGAGCCTGCTGCTGAAAGCGATCAAGTACGGCGATCCCAAGTTGCAGATGCCGCCCGAGGGAAAGCTGCCCGAGGCCGAGATCGAACTGCTCACGAAGTGGCTCGCCGACGGAGCGTTTGTTCCCGAATACGGCGTCGCGGTGCAGCCGAAAGGGAAAGAGATCGACTGGACCAAAGCGCGGCAGTTCTGGTCGGTGAAGCCGCTCGAACGAGTCACGATTCCGGACCCTTTGAAGTCTGGGATCGCCAATCCAATCGACTCGTTCATCGTGGCCAAACTCGCCGAGAACGGTCTCGCGCCATCGCCCGCTGCCGACAAACGGACGCTCATCCGCAGGCTCGCCTTCGATCTGATCGGTCTCCCCCCGAGTCCCGCTGAAGTGGCGGAGTTCCTCGCTGACGAACGGCCCGATGCCTACGAGCAACTCGTCGATCGCCTGCTCGCGTCGCCTCATTTCGGCGAACGGTGGGCGAGGTACTGGCTCGACATGGTTCGCTATGTGGACTTCGCCCCGGACTGGCAAAAGAACGCCGACAACGCCTGGCTCTACCGCGACTGGATCGTGCGGGCTTTCAATGAAGACCTCCCGTACGACGAGTTCGTGATACTGCAACTCGCCGCCGACTTGAGAGACGACGCGGACCCGCGCGACATCGCCGCGCTCGGCTTGCTCGGAGTCAGCCCGACGTATTGGAAGGAACTGCGACTCGCGCCGTCCGTCATCGAAGTCATCGTGGCCGACGAGTGGGACGAGCGACTCGATACGGTGACGCGCACGTTCCTCGGACTGACCGTCGCGTGTGCCCGCTGCCACGACCACAAGTTTGATCCGATCACCGCGCGCGACTACACCGCGCTCGCCGGCGTCTTCGCCAGCATCGACCTCGCCGATCGACCGCTCTTGCCGATCAAGCAATCGGAACAAGTACGAGCTGCGCGAACCACCGCCGCGACGCTCAATGAGCAACTCAAGAAGATCAAAGACCAGGAGTCCGACGAAGCCAAGCGGCTGCAACAACAACTCACCGACCTGCGCGCGGCGACGCCCCACTTTGATGCGGCGCTGGCCCCCGTCATTGACGAAGCGAGCGTTTTCGTCGTGGCCGACGGACCCGATGCGACCAAGCTTGATGTCCGCCAACGCCAGCCGCGTGATCTCCCCCTCTTTCGCCGTGGCAACCCGAGCAACCCCGGCGAGATCGTCCCGCGCGGGTTCCTCGAACTCTTCGCTCGAGATGAATCGCCTCTGGCTCCAACACCGCGCCGCTTCCAACACGGCAGCGGCCGAAGGGAGTTGGCCGACGCCATCGTGAACGACGCGCGATCACTCACCGCCCGCGTCATCACGAACCGAGTCTGGTCGCACCACTTCGGTCGCGGACTCGTCAGAACTCCCGGCGACTTCGGCCAACAGGGCGAACGGCCGAGTCATCCCGAGTTGCTCGATTGGCTCTGCGGCGAGTTAGTGTCTGAGGCCGACCTTCACGCTGGTTTTGATGCCAGTTTTCGTGCTGGTTTTGTCCCCTCGCCCCCGGCTGCGGGGGAGAGGGCGAGCAATCCATTGAACAAAGGGTATCGGGAGGGCGAGGCTCCCGCCGAGCCGCGACTAACAAGCGAGATCGCGATCAAGAACGGCTCGGCAGGAGCCTCGCCCTCCCTTTTGCAACGGGCTGATAAGGCGAGGGACGAGGGGGCAAGGAACCAAGCTGAAACTTCCCGAAGCTGGTCGCTCAAACGCCTGCACCGGCTCCTCGTCACGTCTGCCACCTACCGCCAGCAATCGTCGTCTGCCACGCAATCCATCGACCCCGACAACCACCTCCTCGGGCGCGCCAACCGCCGTCGTTTGGAGATCGAACCGTGGCGCGACGCGATGCTGACTGTGGCTGGCATGTTGGATGACTCACTCGGGGGCAAGGCCCTCGACTTGAGTTCGCCCATGCACCACCGCCGGACTTTGTATGGACAAGTTGGACGCGACGAGCAACATGACATCCTGAGGCTCTTCGATTTCCCGCCCCCCACAAACCATAGCCCCGCGCGCGACGTGACCACGACTCCGCTGCAACAACTCTTCGTCCTCAACAGTCCGTTCGTCGATGCTCAATCCGCCGCGATCGTCGCCACGTTGGCTGACAGCCCGACTTCTGAACGAGTGGCCCGAGTCTATCAACGCCTCTATCAACGCGAGCCGACGGCGAACGAACAGCGTGTCGGCGAAGCCTTTCTCAATCCACCGACTCCCGACCGCTGGCGGTCCTACGTCAAGTCGCTGATCGGATTAAACGAGTTTCTGTTTGTGGACTGAAGACGACAGCAACGTGACCTCAACTTCCT
>JAYTXB010000175.1:0-2404 GCA_043743205.1 Schlesneria sp. | reverse complement strand
TCGGCGATTGTCCGGCGCGGGCCACTCGCGCCCGAGCAGGCGGCGCGATGGATGGTCTCCATCGCGCAGGCCGTTCACCATCTGCACGAACAGGGGATCGTGCATCGCGACCTGAAGCCGTCCAACGTGGTGATCGATGCCGCCGGTGAGCCGATCGTGATGGACTTCGGCCTCGCCAAAGTGTTTGACTCGGAACACGCGGCGACTCGCAGTGGCGCGATCCTCGGCACGCCGAGCTACATGTCGCCCGAACAGGCGGCGGGACGGAACTCGCTGATCTCGGCCCGCAGCGATGTCTACAGTTTGGGAGCGGTGTTGTACGAGTTGCTCTCGGGGCGGCCGCCGTTTCGTGAAGCCACGCCGCTCGACACGCTGGTCCAAGTGATCGAAGGGGAGCCGACACTACTGCGTCAGTTGAGGAGCACGATCCCGCGCGAACTGGAGCTGATCTGCTTCCGCTGCTTGGAGAAGAACCCGGCGCGGCGCTATGCGAGCGCGGCGGAGTTGGCGGCAGACCTGACTCGGTTTTTGAAGGGGGAGTCGATTGAGGCTCATCGCGGCGGCTGGTCGCACGCGATCCAACGTGGGGTGCGTCGGCAACCGAGTTTGGCTGTGCATCTGGCGGCGATCTCGTGTGCGTTGGTCGTTGTGCAGGCGCGATACTGGCTAGTGGAGACCGATGCTGTCGTTCACACGCTGGTGATGTTCCTGCTCGGAGTGTGGTGGCTGGCGTCGGTGGTCTGGCAGCAGCTTCTGAATCACGGCCGGCACGCGACCGTCTCGCGCGTTGGCACGATCGTGGCCGACGTTACGTTGTTGACGGCGGCTTTGGTCGTGTCGGGATGGACCAACGGGACGTTGTTGGTTGTCTATCCACTGTTGGTGGTTGCGTCGGGGTTGTGGTTCCGCGTGCCACTGGTTTGGTTGATGACGCTCGCGTGCGAAGTGGCGTTCGCCGCACTGCTGATGCTGCAACCGGCGTTGCGCGATCCGTGGCATCACGCGCTGCTCGTGGCCGTCGTGCTGTTGATGACTGGCGCAGCGACCGCATTCCAAGTGAACCGGGTTCGTGCGCTCAGCCGCTGCTATGAACGGCGCGGGATTTGAAGAGTGACGGCAGAAAGATTGAGGGTAGAAAAATGAAGACGGGCATGCCAAACGGTGCGAATCATTCCGCGAGTGACAAACTTACAAACTCGAATTGCCACGTCTGTGCGCTTTTCCTAACATCCCGCCCGCGCTGGCCGGGACTTTGAGTCTGGAGACTCGCACGCCGCCCGCGCGTCACCGACAAGGAGGTCGGTTCATGCGCTCAAGCATTCATGGCACCTTTGCGACTCTACTGCTGCTGATCCCGGTCGGTGCGATTCCCGCGCTGGCGATATTTGGGATTCCGCAGTTCGCGCCGGTCGTGGCCTCACCGCTACATGAAGGTCACGAGAATGATCGGGAGCGCCGCGAAGGTCGTTCGGCTCGCGGCCCGGCTGACGAGTTGTTCCTCGAAGAAGATGACCTTACGTCGCGTGGTGAAGAAGCTTTCGGTGCGCGCGGCAATGAAGCGGGAGCGGGTCGGCTAGGTGACGCTGTCGCGGTTCCGGAGCGGCACGCCGCGCGAAGTTCATCGCCAGATAATCGTGCTTACGACGGACGCGGAGGGGACTCACCGGACTCACGAGGCTCGGCGTTCAACGGTCCCGGTCGCGTTCCGAGTTGGGCCGATGACCTGCCGGTCGAAAATCGCCAGTCATCCCCGCCGCGCGGCAATGAGAACTTCGAGCAGTTCGCGGACAGTCGTGCGTCGCAGGCGTCCTCGGTTCCAACTTCACCGCCTCACGGTTCCGCGATGCCGTTTGAAGCGGGGCTGCAACCGTTCACGCGGAGCACGAAGGATCGCGCGACAGTGCCTCCTGCACGACGACCGCCGACCAACGAACCGGGTCGCAGAACGGTCCAACCGGCGGGAAATGAAGTCACGGCGGAGAATCCACAGGGATTTCAACGACAGCGTGAGACGCCGCTGGATCGCGCCGTCGCTCCGACTCAACGCGACATGGTGGCCACTGCGGGACTGACGTGGCCGGTTGCCGTGCAGCAGTTGAACGATCTTGAAATTCGCAACTTCCGACTCGAACCGGGTCGTCAGCCGGGCCAGTTCGTCTTCATCTGTTCGTACACGCCGACCGACTCGCCGCGCGTCTCATATCGGTTCGAGGCCGAAGCGGATGAGCCGCTGAAGGCGGTCGAGAAAGTCTTGGCCCAGATCGGCGAGTGGCAGCAGCGACGATGAACTGTGGTTCGTGATTCGGGCTCTCCGCCAATCGTGTTGAATGTTGGACAGAATTAGCCGCAGGGCGCTAGCCCCGGTTTGATTTCGCCTAACCGTGGGCTAGCGCCCTGCGGCTGA
>JAYTXB010000174.1:0-12401 GCA_043743205.1 Schlesneria sp. | reverse complement strand
GCAAGGTTGTCGGCGAGTTCTAAACTCAACGTCGGCAAACTCGTCGGTGGCAGGTTCTCTCATGGCTGATCTCCGTTGAGAAATTGAGCCTGATGCCGTGCGAAGTCTTGCCACGAATGGACAATGAGAACGATGAAACACATCGTTCTCATTGTTTTTGATCTCCGCCATTCCTGTTGCTGACCTCACGACTCTTCACTCCCACCGCCAACACGAAGTGACTTCCTAGGAACACCTTTTATGCAGTTTGCAAACCGTCGATTTGGCTTCTTGATGTTCGCCTCGATCCTCGCCGCTGGTTGTGGTGGCGATTCGTCCACTCACTCGAAATGCGCCAGCGTTACGGGGACCGTCAGTTACAAGGGGCTGCCCGTCGAAGGAGCAACCGTTTCCTTCTGGGCCGCCAAAGCCCCCCGCGCGGCGACAGGGCAAACCGATGCGAAGGGAAGCTTTCGCTTGACGACTTTCGTCCCCAACGACGGTGCCGTCTTGGGAACTCATTCTGTGACGGTCACTAAAGCGGCACCGCCAACGGCGATGAATGCGTCCGACATGGCAACCGGCAAACCTGCGGCCGACGCTCCCGCGAAAGAGGCACTGCCGGCGAAGTACGCTGACGCCACGACGACGCCACTGAAGTTTGAGGTCAAGAGCGGCACCAACACTGCCCCGCTGGAACTCACGGATTGAACGGTGTCTGCGTTCGTCCCTGATGACTCGCGAACTGCGTTCACACTTCAAACCTGTTCGACGCGCGCCGTGGAATCGCCAAACAACTTCGTTTCGACACCGAACCGGTTGAGCAGGCTGACGAAGAGGTTCGACATCGGTTGGCTTCTCAGCTTGAGATGGCGGCCGGTGGCGAAGCCGTGGCCTCCGACGGAACCCGCGCCGCCGTGACCCGCGAGGATCACGGGCAGGTTCTCGTGCGAGTGGCGGTTGCCGTCGGCGATCGCTCCGCCGTAGACGATCATCGAATTGTCGAGCAGCGAGCGGCCGTCAACGTCTTCCGTTTTGGACATCTTTTCGATGAAGTTGGCGAAGGCGGTGATGTAGAACTGGTCGATCTCCGCCACCTTCTGCTTGAGCTGCGGGCTGCGTTGGTTGTGCGTGAGATAGTGGTGTCCCTCGGAGACGCCGATCTGCGGGAAGGTGCGGTTGCTGCCGTCATAGGCCAAGAGCAGTGTGCCGACGCGCGTGGCATCCGTCTGGAACGCGAGAACCAGCATGTCGTACATGATCTGCATGTAGTCGCCGAACTCGGACGGCACGCCCGCCGGTGTCGTCGATTTCGTGTCGGGCAACGCGTTGAACTGCTCGGCCGCCTTGAGCCGCTTTTCCATGTCGCGCACGACGGTCAGATATTCGTCGAACTTGTGGCGGTCCTGCACGCCGAGTCGCCGCTGCACATCGCCGGTCTCTTCCAGCACGAAGTCGAGGATGCTGCGTTCGGTCTCCTGCCGGATCGCGTAATTCTGCTTTCGCTCACCCGGTTCGCCCGCGCCGAACAGCCGCTCGAAAACCAGACGCGGATTGGACTCGGGCGTGACGGGCGTTGAGGAGGAACTCCACGCGAGGTTGTACTGATACGCACACGCATACCCCGAGTCGCAGCTTCCCGAATTGCGGATCATGTCGGACGACAGCTCCAGCGACGGGAACCGCGTGAGATGCCCCAACTTCTGAGCCGCCACCTGATCGACCGACACGCCGACGTGAATGTCGCTGCCAGCCGTCTTCCTCGCGCGTGCCCCGGTGAGAAACGTGGCACTCGCGCGAGCGTGGTCCCCTGCCCCGTCTCGCCCCGCCGTCGCATGTTGATGATCCAAGCCGCTGATGACCTGAATGTGTTGCTTCAAACTTTCGAGCGGCTGCATCGTCGTGTTGAGTTGGAAATCATCGGTCGGAAACCAATGGTCCTGCTGCACGCCGTTCGGGATCGACATGAACGCCATCCGTACCGGAGCCTTCGCCGTCTCAGCCCGTGCCACGCGCGGCAACAGCGACGGCAACACCGGCAGCGCGAGCGACACGCCCAACCCGCACAGAAACCGCCGCCGACTGAAGGCCATTGTTCGCTCTTGTTTCTGAGTTTCGTTGCGGGTCATGGCTGTATTCCTGAAACGGATGCGGACTTGTCGTGAAGTCGTTGTTTTTGAAACGGGGCTGATTCGATCACGCCCTGCAACAAGGCACTGAACTTGCCGTCGCTGGCCTTCAGCCGATTGACGATCAGATCGACCGAGTGTTCGTCACCGTAGTCGAGTCCTCGCCCGAGGGCATACGTGAGCAGCTTGCCGGTGACGCAGCGATAGAAGTCATCGGCATGTCGCTCGCGCAGAATTTTCTTCAGTTCGCGGATGTCGTGAAATGACTCGCCGGTGATGAGCTTCCCGGTTGCGTCGATCGGTTGTTCCTTCTCCTTGTCGCGCCAGATGCCGAGGGCGTTGAAGTTTTCGAGGGCGATCCCGAGCGGGTCCATGCGCGAGTGGCACGACGCACACAGAGCCGACTCGCGATGGGCGGCGAGCAGTTCTCGCAGCGGAGGCTCGCGGCCTGCGAACTTCTTCGCGGACTCTTCCAAATCGGGAACGTTCGGCGGTGAGGGCGGTGAGGGCGTTCCCAGAATGTTCTCCAAGACAAACAGACCGCGCTTTACGGGCGACGTGCGAGTTGGATTCGAGGTCACGAGGAGAAACGAGGCTTGCGTCAGGACGCCACCGCGCGGGCTGCCCTCGGGGAGTTTGACGCGCCTCAGCTCCGAACCGCGCACGCCGGGGATGCCGTACAGTTCGGCGAGCTTCTCATTGACGAACGTGTAGTCGCAGTCGAGCAGATCGAGCAGGCTGCGGTCTTCGCGCACGATGTACTCGACGGTCATCTCGGTCTCGCGCCGCATGGCTCGTTTCAGCTCGTCGTTGAAGCGGTCCTGCAACGCCCGCAGTTCGCGAAAGCCGTCGCGCGCCTTCTGCTCTTCGGGAGTCAGCTCGCGCCCCAGCGGTCGGCTGCGGAAGCCACGAAACTGTTCTTGCAACCTCACGAACTCGGCCTGTCGCCCGAAGATCACGACCGGATCGATGGAGACCTGCGTCACGTCGCGCGTCCGCAGCCATTGGCCCGAGAAATTGCGAACGAACTCTTTGGCTCGGTCATCGCGCATCATCCGTTCGACCTGCTGAGGCAACTGCTGCCGCAACTGCCCCGCGTCGGCGAGACGGAACAGTTCCTCATCGGGCATCGTCGACCACAGGAAGTACGACAACCGCGAGGCGAGCGACAGTTCATCGACGAGAGCAAACGTCGGCTTGGCTCCGGCCGCATCGTTCGCGCTGACCGCAGCGGCCGGGACCGTCGATTCCAGTCGGAATAAGAATCGAGGCGACGCGAGTGCCGCAACGAAGGCGTGAGCGATCCCCGTTTCAAACGTCTTGTTGGGCTGCGAGTAAACTTTCTCTGCCGTCACGACCAGCCGTTCGATGGTGGACGGATCGGCCGGGCTGCGAAACGCGCGACTCGCGAACTTGCTCACGATTTCCCGAGCGTACTCGCGCCGGTCAGCGGCTGACACGGGAGGCTGTTCGCGCGGGAAGTACCGAGCATAGCCGCGCGGATGGACCAGCTTGTCGGTCCCCTGCGGACCCTCCACGCGGACGGAGCTGACTTCAAACCGGGCGTAGGTCTCGTCACGTGACCCGCCGAGTTCCACGTTCTCCAGCGGCTTGGCGTCACTGGCGACGGGAGTCAGCTCGAACGCCAGTTCATGCTCGCCCGGTTGCCAGTCCTCGGTGAACGAATGGCGGTGAAGCTTGTTCTCGTCCCAACCGTATTCGCGCGTGAACCGCTCCTGGCCATCCGCCGTGAACAGAATCGTGTAGCGCGACGGATCGAAGTTGAACGAACCGTGCAGCTTCACCGCCACGTCGAGCTTGTACTGGCCCGGCTCATCAATGCGGACCTTGCGACCGACCCGCGCGGCGGTCTTCGACGACAGGCCGTCGCCATGCACCTTGCCTCGTTCGTCCTCGAAGTCGCGACCGCGAAACTCTTGCTGCGGGATGATCCACGTCACCGTCGGGACCGCTCGCTCGACAACCGCCTGAGCCGACCGCAGGTACTTCTCCATCAGCAACGGCGAGAAGCTGAGAGCATCTCCCACATTATCGAAGCCGAAGCCCGAGTCATCCGGCGGGAAGACGATCGCCGCATCGAACTCAATCCCCATCAGGTCGCCGATCGTGTTGCCGTACTCGCGGCGGTTGAGGCGTCGCACGCTGAGTCGCCCCGGATCGGGATCGTTGGCTCGAATCTGGAAGACTTCAAACTTGATCCCGCTGGCGATCGCCTCGAGTTCTTCCGCCGAAGGCCGCTTCTCACCGACGGGCGGCATGACGCCAGACCTCAGATTCTTGAGTACCTTCCACCACAACTCGGGCTGCCGCCGCGCGGCCTCGACATCGACGAAGGCCGACAACGACAGATTCCCTTCCTTCACCTCACCCCCGTGGCACGAGTGACAGTAAGACTTCAGGAGCGGTAACACCCGCTCATTGAAGGCCGCAGCATCGCCTTCCGCTGCCGTGGCGCACGCGACCCGCGTGCCCGCCAACAGCAACGCTATCAGTACAAAACCATCTCGCACCGGGGACCGTCTCGCACGAAACATCATTCGATTCACTCCGAAGATCGGCTCACGTCTCAAAACAGCATCCGGTCGCTATGCTCAATGTCGCCATCACGCGGAGCGATGATGGCGACATTGATTGTGACTCCGAAACGTGACTCCAGTCACGACGAGCCTATACCTCACGCGGCCAAGAGTGACCCATTTCCGAGCCCCAAGAATCGGAGGACTTACGTCCACCGCTCGGAAAGACTCAGTTTGGGCCGCGCGAGGTATCGTTGGCCAAAGAATCGTAACGTATCGCGTCACTCGTTACCCATTGGCCATTCCTGAAATCCCCCCTGTTTTGAGGTGCCTCATGCTCCGCTCGTGTCTGACCATTGCTTCACTACTGTTTGCCTCACCGCTCTTCGCAGCCGAACCCGACGCCATTCTGCTCTGGCCCAATGGCGCTCCCGGCTCCGAGGGGAAGACGGTTGCCGAAGTGGTCGAGAAGTCCGGGTCGGGCGAACGGAATGTGACGAGCATTCACAAGCCGTCGCTCACGCCCTACCTGCCCGCCGCCGACAAAGCGACTGGCGTGGCGATCGTCATCGCACCCGGCGGCGGACACAGCAAACTGTGCGTCGATCACGAAGGTCACAACCTCGCCCGTTGGCTCGCCGAACGAGGCATCGCGGCCTTCTTGCTGAAGTACCGCCTGTGCCGTGAGAAGGACTCGACCTACACGCTGGAAGAACACGCCGTGGGAGACATGCAGCGCGCGATCCGCCTCGTCCGCAGTCGAGCGACCGAATGGCACGTCACTCCGACCAAGATCGGTGCCCTCGGTTTTTCGGCCGGTGGAGAACTCGTCTTCCTCGCCGCGCAGAGCGACGGCCAAGGCAACCTCTCCGCCACCGATGAGGTTGACCGCCAAAGCGGCCGGCCGAACTTTCAGTGCCTCATCTATCCCGGCAAGTCCTCACGAATCGCCGTCGCCAAAGACACCCCGCAAGCCTTCATCGTCTGCGGCTACGGCGACCGCCAGGACATCTCCGTCGGCATGGCCGAAGCCTACCTCAAGTTCAAACAAGCCGGAGTCCCCGCTGAACTCCACATCTACTCGGCCGCAGGCCACGGCTTCGGAGTCCGCGACGGCAACAAGGGAGCCTCATCCCGCTGGCCGGAAAGGCTCACGGAATGGCTGACTGACAAGGTGCAATGAGGGAGGTTGAGCAACCGACCTCGCTCGCTTAAGCCGCGTGCGAACGAAAGTAATGTTTGCGACGGCAACAATCTCCAGTCATGATGCCACTCAACGAGGAATGCGTTTTTTCAGCAAGGAGCAAAACAATGGTGATGACTGTCGAAGAGGCTCAGCTTTCCCTCAGTGAAGTGATCGACAAGGTGGTTCTTGGCGAAAGCGTGACGCTGATGCGTCACAATCGCGCGGTGGCCGTTTTGGTCGCCCCACAATCCAGCCCGATGGTGCCCGAGTTCGGTTGTTGCCGTGACATGCTCACGATGGAATCCGATGACAACGACCATCTCGCCGACTTTGCCGAGTACATGCCATGAAGCTGCTGCTCGATACGCACTCGCTGTTGTGGTTCTGCTTGGGAAACACGGCTCTGTCCGAACCAGCCAAGCAGGCGATCCTCGACCCCAACCACGAAAAGCTCGTCAGTCCCGCAAGCTACTGGGAAATCGCGATCAAAATCAGTCTCGGCAAGTACACGCTGCATCACCCGTTTGAAGCATTCTGGTCGCACGGCTTGCAGCGGACAGGGTTTCAAGTCCTTCAGATCGAAGTTCGCCACGCCGCGATCGTCGCCACGCTCCCCTTCCACCATCGCGACCCCTTCGACCGCATGCTGATCGCCCAAGCGACCGCCGACAACCTGACCATCGTCAGCAGCGACAAACAGTTCGACAGCTACAGCGTCCCGCGCATCTGGTAGCGACGAGCAGCGTTTCTCAACGCCGAGTTGGGCTTGGCATCGGCCGCATCGAGTGCCTTGAGAAACCGATCTCGATCACGGTTGGACAGCCGCGTGAGCTGAGCATCCTGAAGAACTCACTGAACTCCACATCTATTCGGCCGCAGGCCACGGCTTCGGAGTCCGCGACGGCAACAAGGGAGCCTCATCCCGCTGGCCGGAGAGACTGCAAGAGTGGCTGGCCGACAAGGTGCAATGAGAAATGCGATCGCACACTCGGCGTCACTTTCAGATCGTCGTGCCACTGCTTCGGAGTCCTCGGAGAAGCAGTGCTGATGGAGCGTGATCCATGAAAAACACTGCTTCTCCGAGGACTCCGAAGCAGTGGCACCTCCACGCATTCGTTGAGTGTCGAGCAGTGCCATCCCGCCGCGCTGGTATGAATTTGGCCGAACCGTTGGTGTGCCGATCCAATGGGTTGAATGATGAGTCTCTTGCGCCAAGGTACCCGGACGCCCAAAGCCGTTGTTGGATAGCCTATTTGAGGCCTGCTTCTGCTTTCCGATGTGTTTCGTCCATCAACTCATCGAACCGAGTCTGAGTGCGACCCGCATAAAGCAACAAGTATCGTTCCTTCGCAGTATTCCAACGCGGCTCGGAATCGAATCGCTTCACTTCGCCGCTCATCACGTCAACCCATTTTTTATACAGGGGCATATCCGGATGACCGCTACGGAATCGATCGAAATTAGCGATCAGAGAAACGACGTAACGTGGACGACGAAAGCCTTTCTCTTCTTCAAATCCTATGCGACACATCGCCCTCAGGACGCCGAGGCCTGACACCACGCCGCGTTCCGTCACTGTAATTGTTACTGTAGCGAAGTTGTTGCGGAGCGTCAGTATATTTTCGTTATCAGATGACGACGCGGTCAATGCTGTTTCAGGCGGAAGATTGAGGAACTCGATAGTCTTAGAGTTGAACGCCTGATCGCCGCCAAATTGAGAAACGAGCTCAGAATTGGTCAGCTTTCGCCCTGGCCGAATCTCTCGTGCGGCATAGATGGTCTCGATCCCTCCACTTGGTAGAGCGATATGGGCAGGTCCAGCATCCCAACTCTTGAAGTAGGTGAATCGCAGGGTATCAATGATCTGTCGCATGAGAACACGGCGGTAAAGATGCTCAAGCTCTGCGTCACTCGCGGCAGTTCGGGAGTTGTCCGAAACGTCTGGAAACTGGCTCAATACAAACCAAGCAGGAGAAGTTGTCCATGCACCCGCATCAGTGTACTGCTGACCATCGGGAAAGGAGTTTGATACAAATGGAAGCCGAGTCTGTGGCTCAAGGACATACTCTACGGAAAAAGAGTGTGAGCGTTCCTCAGTTTTAAGCCCAAACAAAAGTGTAAGTAATCCGCCAAGAGCGCCAACGACTAGCGCAGTTGGTAGATTTGTCGCAACATTCTCAGAATCCCGATTCTGCCACGCAAGGCAACCTGTTATGACGAAAAACACCGCAGCAACAACGTAAATTGTGATTCGTATTCCGTTCAAGATAATCTTCCTAAATGTCTAACGGTTAAGCGAACTCTGCGCGGCGGGGTGGCTGGGTCTGGAGCGTTTCGCGAAGACCAGGTGCTTCCCTTCGGTCGAGTACCGACCACTCAACAGTAGCATCAACATCGTCACTCAAACAACTCCATGATCGGCGTGCTATCGTCCATGATTCCAACCGGAGGCTTCGCGGGGTGGCCCGGACGCGGGTTTGGGCGTTCGGGTCGCGTGCGACAAGAGGTCATCTCAATCAGCGCGGCTCTCGTGACCTCTTGTGCGTTCCACCACCCGGACATCCAACGCGATGACCGGGCCACCCCTTGTGAATTGGTGGTTGCCTTCCAGTCCCCTCGCCCCCGTCTTCGGGGGAGAGGGCTAGGGTTGAGGGGCCGAGTGATCGAGAGGCGTTCAATTTGTCGAACCAACGTCGCTCAAATCGGCCGTCGTCAGTCCAGCAGGCACACCACTGAATCGAATCCCCCCTCACCCTAACCCTCTCCCCCCGAAGACGGACGGGAGAGGGGACAAGAACCCGTGTCAACCAAACAACTCCAGGATCGGCTGGCCATCGTCCATGATTCCGACCGGGCGGCCTTGGGTGTCGGGCAGCTCATCTCATGGTTGATGCCGGGGGCGTGGTAGATCGTCGCGGCGAGGTCTTGAGGGCTGTAGGGCGGGGTCACGGCGAAGGCGGCAGTGTGGCCGGGACTGGAGCGTTTCGCGAAGACCCGGTGCTTCTGTTTGGTAACGCACTTGCGCCCCAATTGCCGCCACATTCACGGACGTGAGTCGGTGAATGCCGGGGCTTGGTACACCGTCTTCCCCTCCAACACCGTCAGCAGCACCTTGGCCTGATGGATTTCGTGCTTGGGGATCTCGAACAGGTTTCGGTCGAGCACAATCAGATCGGCCGCTTTGCCGACTTCGATCGAACCGGTTTCCTGTTCCTGGAAATTCACGTAGGCCCCGTTGATCGTGTAGGCCGCCAGCATCAACGGCAGATCGACCACTTCTTCAGGAAGCCAGGCGGGACCGGGACCGGCGTTGAGCTTGCGGCGTGTCAGCGCGACCTGGATGGCGTCGAGTGGATTCATTGAGGAGACCGACCAGTCGCTTCCTCCCGCAATCACGGCTCCGGTGTCGGCGACACTGCGAATGGGGTAGAGCCAGCGAGAGCGTTCAGGCCCCAGGATCGGTTCCGTCATCTTGACGATGTAGTCGTCGGCACAGGCCCACAGCGGCTGAAAGTTGGCGATCACTCCCAAGCGCCGGAAACGCGGGATGTCGGACGGAGCAAACAACTGGATGTGAGCGATGTGATGCCTTGAGTCACGACTGCCGTTGCGATCGCGAGCGAATTCAAGGGCATCCAACGAGCTTTGGATGGCGCGATCACCGATGGCGTGGATATGAATCTGAAAACCGACGCGATCCAATTCGGCGGCGAGCGGCTTCAACACTTCGGGTTCCAGATTCAGCCAGCCGCGTTCATCTCCCCCAGCATAGGGTTCCAGCAAGGCCGCCGTGCGGGATTCGATCACACCGTCGAGAAAGATCTTCACGGCCGTCGCTCTGAATCGCTTCCCTTGGTACTTGCTCCGCCATTCAACGAATTGCGGCACTTGAGACGCATGTTTGTCGGGTTCGATCCGCAACGCCCCCACCGCACGCAGCGTCAATTCGCCCGCCTGATCCAGAACGGTGAACGCTTTCAAGTGATAGTCCCTGACTGACGCTTCCTGGATCGAGGTGATCCCCAGCCGGTTGGCCATCTCCACACCACGGCGCAGCCCGGCCAGATAATCGTATTCCGTATACTTCGGAAACTTGTCGATGACCAACCGACCTGCCGACTCACGCAGCGTTCCGGTCGGCTCGCCCGTTTGAGGGTCTCGCTCGATCCGTCCGCGCGGGGGATCGGGAGTCTCTTTTGTGATCCCCGCGAGTTGCAGCGCCTTCGAATTCGCCCACGACGAGTGACCGTCGAAGGCGTCCAGCAGGACCGGTCGATCGGGAACAATCTTGTCGAGCGTCTCCTTGCGAGGATTTCCCTCGTTGAGCGTCAGTGGCCAGCCGCCGCCACGAATTACTTTCTGATCCGGATTTCGCTCGGCGTATTGTTTCAAGGCCGCGAGGATCGGTTCGAGTTCCGTCATCCCGTTCAAATCACACTCGGCCATCTCGATCCCGCCACCGACCAGATGGACATGCGAATCGTGAAAACCGGGGAGCAGCATTTTCCCCTGCAGATCGACAACGTGCGTCTTCGGGCCGACCCATGCCTTCAACCCGGCATTCGATCCGACATAGACGATTCGCCCCGCTCGCACGGCGACGGCTTCCGCCCAACTGCGAGCGGCATCCACCATATAGACGGCTCCATTCCGATAGGCCGTATCTGCCGGCTCGCCTACCGGCGGGGCCGCGAAGGCATCACCAATTCCGACGACCAACATCAATGCCGCAGACAGACCTTGGAACAGCTTCATAACATTGATCCACTCAACAGGATTTGCCAGAGACCCAACGCGTTGTAGTTGTAGGTTGCGTCGAGTCTTCGAGACGCAACATTTGCGTGTGGTGTTTCGGTGCGTCTCGAAGACTCGACGGCACTCTACTCGGGAAAGGTTCGTTCATCCGAAGAGTTCGTGGATCGACTGACCATCATCCATGATTCCGACTCTCGTTCCCAAGCTCCAGCTTGGGAACGCACTCCGCCAAGCTCCGGCTTGGCGAGTTGATTCGGTTTCCCTCGTTCCCAAGCTCCGGCTTGGGAACGCCCGTTTTTGAAGCTCCGCTTCGCGATTGCGAGTTCCCGTCGAAATGATTCGCCAAGCTGGAGCTTGGTGATACCCGTTCCCAAGCTGGAGCTTGGGAACGAGGAACTCGGGAAAGGTTCGTTCATCCGAAGAGTTCGTGGATCGGCTGACCATCATCCATGATTCCGACGGGGCGACCTTGGGAGTCGGGGAGGCGCATCTCGTGGTCGATGCCGAGGGCGTGGTAGATCGTCGCGGCGAGGTCTTGAGGGCTGTGAGGTGGGGTGACGGCGAAGGCCGCGTCCTTGTCGGTTTGGCCGTGTACCGTGCCGCCACGAATGCCAGCTCCCGCGATGAGGGCGGGGAAGAGAGTGCTCCAGTGATCGCGGCCTCCGCCACCGTTCATTTTTGGCGTGCGACCCATTTCACCGAGACAGACGACGAGCGTTTCGTCGAGCAACCCTCGCTCGTGCAGGTCGGTCAGCAGGGCCGACAAGGTTTGGTCGAGAGACGGGAGCAAGTAGCCTTCGATCTCCTTGTTGTTCAGGTGCGAGTCCCAGCCGTAGCCGTTCGGGCAGTCGTAATGAACGGTCACATAGCGCACGCCCGCTTCGACGAGTCGCCGCGCCATCAGAGCCGACTGGCCGAACAAGTGGCGACCGTAGCGGTCGCGCAGCTCAGGTGATTCCTGTTTGATGTCGAGCGCCTTCCGCGTCCGTTCTGACGCGACAAGTGACAACGCCCGCCGTTGGAAGCGGTCGTAGACCGACAACACTTTCTCGTTGTCGAGTCGTCGCAACTGCTGCTCGAACTGCGTGAGCAGCGTCTGCCGCGAGTTCAGCCGGTCGAGCGTCAGTGCCTCCGGCGCGACCAGCCCTTCGATCTGAAACGTCAGCTCCTCATCCGAGCAAACGCGCATGTACGGGTCGTCGTCGTCATTCTTCTTGTTGACCATCGTCGTGATCGGGTCGTAGCCTCGCCCCAACCAACCGGCGTACTCACCGGGACGGACCAGCTTCGACGTGTACTTCTGCAATCGACCGAGATAGTTCGGCACGACGACGTAGCTGGGGAGGTTAGGAGAGGCGTTCTGATTTCTGAGCGGCACGGCGCTAGCCGCCGGTCGAACGTTTGATGGCGGTTGAGAAGAACCGGCGGCTAGCGCCGTGCCGCTCAGGGAAGTCTTGTTCTTGTTCAGCGCGAGGTACTCGACGACCGATCCCATCGACGGCCAGTCTTGCGGAGTCGCGTTGAAACCTTGCCCGATGGGGATGTGCCAGCGTTTGCCGGTCTGGATGAAGTGGCCGCCGCCGCTGTGGTCGTTGAAGTCGTGAGACAGCGTGCGCAGGATGGCGTACTTGTCCGAGATAGCCGCCAGTTTCGGCAGCAACTCGCACACGCGGAGGTCGGGCGTGCGCGACGCAATCGGCGAAAGCGGCCCGCGAATCTTATCTGTCGCGTGCGGCTTCATGTCCCACGTTTCGAGCTGGCTTGGCCCGCCAAACAACATCACAAAGATGACCGACTTCGCCCGAGGCTTGATCG
>JAYTXB010000173.1:0-5826 GCA_043743205.1 Schlesneria sp. | reverse complement strand
CGAGCCGAACGGCTCGCGGCGGAACATCTCGCCGTGCTCGCTCAGGCGGGCATCATTCTTGTCCCCTCTCCCCCGTCTTCGGGGGAGAGGGCTAGGGTGTGGGGGCCGAACGGTGAGAGCGCTCTCAATCGCGAAGCCGTATCCTCCGACGATCAACCTTCGACCATCCACCATCAACTCGCGATTGAAAGCCCCCCTCACCCTAGCAGCCCGTTGAAGAACGTAGGATGGGCATCTTGCCCGTCCGATTTCCCGCAGAAAAACGACGGCCTAGAAGGCCATCCTACAGTTTTTCAACGGGCTGGTAGGATGGGCACTCTTGCCCGTCCGTTCTTGGCTCTGTCGCCGATTTCAATGAAAGCCGGACGGGCAGGAGTGCCCATCCTACAAGGAAGCTCTTTAACACGTTCGCTCTTTCTTGAGTTGATCGTCGCGATCAGTCTCGTGCCGAGCCTCGCGTCGGCGGCAGCTCCCGCACTCACGCATCTCTTTCCGGCAGGAGGACAACGCGGGACGAAGGTTGTCGTCAGCTGCGTAGGGAATGCGGCGGCTTGGCCTGTTGGCGTGTTTGCTCCCGGAGTGGATGTCGTCGTGGGAGCAGAGGCCGCGAAGTTGGAGGTCACGATCCCGGCCGATCTCGCCGGCGATCGCGTTTGGATTCGGCTCCACAATCCGGAAGGGGCTTCCGCTGCGGTCCCGTTCCTGATCGGCAACGTGCGTGAGATCGAAGAAGTCGAACCCAACAACGCGCCGACAAATGCGCAAGCGATCGTCGAGACGCCCGTCACGATCAACGGAGCTTTGGCTAACGCCGATGTCGATGGCTTTGCCGTGACGTTGAACGCCGGGCAAACGTTGGTTGCGTCGCTCGATGCTTTCAGCAAACTGGGCTCACCGATGGATGCCGTCTTGCAGGTCGTTACTACCGACGGAATCGTCTTGGCAGAGAATCACGACGCCGTTGATCTCGATCCGCGTCTGATCTTCACGGCCACGAAAACAGGGCCGCACATCGTGCGCGCGTTTGCGTTCCCGTCTGCTCCCGATTCGTCCATCGCATTTCACGGCGGTCCGAACTACGTCTACCGATTGACGCTGACGACCGGCCCGTTCGTGACGCATTCCGTCCCGCTGACGGTCTCACTCACCGAGCCAGCGCAGGTCGAACTATTCGGTTGGAATCTTCCTCCCGATGCGAAGGCCCTCGTCATGCCGTTCGGTGGCGCACGACTTGCCAATGCGGTCGAACTAGAGACTCAAGCCGACCTGCGAAACGTGTCCGACGCGCGACTCGGCTTTGCCTTCAACCCGGACTTCGCCGGTGCCGCGCGCGTTCGACTCGTCCCGCATCCCGTCATTGCAGACCTCGCTTCGATGGACGCCAACAACCCGACCGTACTCACACCGCCGAGTGCCGTCACCGGTCGCCTGTCCTCGCCCCGGCAGACGGCCGTGTTTCGAGTGCCACTGAAAAAAGGACAACAATTGGTCGCAGTGGTGGAAGCGCGCGGTCTCGACTTCCCTCTCGATCCCGTCCTGAGACTGACCGACCCTACGGGGAAGGTCGCGGTGAACGTCGATACGCCAGCACCCTCGCGTGCGGAAGTGCTGACTCACGCTGCGAGCCAAGACGGCGACTATCAACTCACCGTGCGAGACCGTCATCGTCGAGGCAGCGATCGCAGTTTCTTCAGGCTCACCGCACGACTTGAAGAGCCAGACTTTGAACTGACTGCGGCCGCCGCAACTCTGATCGTGGTGCCCGACAAGCCGACCGAGTTCGTCATCAACGTCGTCCGTCGCGCGCCGCCCGGAGTCACCGTGGGACCGATCACGATCGAAGTGGTCGATCTGCCGCCGGGCGTGACAGCAGCGCCAGTCATCTCGGAGCCGACCGGCCCGACGGCAACCAAGGTGACGCTCAGCCTCTCGACCACCGGTCCCGCATTCAGTGGACCGCTTCGCATCCGAGGAAACGCCAGCTTGCCACAGGCGATTCAGAGGCTCGTCCGAACCCCGGCTCAACTGAATACGTCCTTTGACGCCTTCTGGCTGACAGTCGTCGCGAAGCCTCAGTGATGTCACCTCACTCGACCTCGTACTCTCCTTCGCGACTCTCTCGGTTTGACAGGGGCTAATGTCCACGCTGACAATGCGGTTGGTCAAGTTGCGAGTCGAGCACCGTGGCTGTTTCAGTGCGCCAGATCGACTCGGCACATCCAAACAATGAGGGGGCGGATCATGAGTGGACTACGTGCGATGTTGGTTTTGGGAGCGAGTTGCCTCGCGGCGGCTTCGCTGAGTTCCTCCGTCGAGGCTCAGTATTACGGCGGATACTCACCGGGTGGATATGGGTATTCCCCCTACGTGGGACCGGCCTATTCGAGTGGTGTGGGACTCGGCGTTTATGGTGCTCACAGTTCGTGGGGGATCGGTGTCCCGAGCGGCAGTTACTATGGCGTCGGGGCTTATCCCGGCGGCTATTCGTCAGGTGGTTACTCTGGCTATTCATCCGGCGGCTATTCCGTTTCACCCTACGGAATCAGCGGCGGATATGTTCCGCACCATCATGGTTACAGCGGATACGGCAGTGGCTACGGATACGGTAGTCGCGTGCCGGTCTATATTGCTCCGGCTCAAGTCTTGGGAACGACGACGACAATCGTGCGCGGAGGACCAACGGGAGGAGTCGTGGAGTACTCGAACAACGGCAACGGCTACTCGTACTCGTCCGACAGCTCATACCCGAGCGTCATCACGCAGTCTCCCATGGTCGGGCCTTCGCGAACGTATGTGGTCGATGGACCGAGACCGGTCGTCGTCGAATCCCGTCCGTCGCGAGGACTTCCAGCCAACGTGCTGCCGTCTCGCTCGTCCGCGTTCCCGTCCTATGTTCCTGCTCCGACCGTGGCCAACATCAAGCTGACCTGCCCCAAAACCGCCCCTGGCCCGCTGAGTTATTCGTTGAACAGCCACATCTACACCATCAAGCCCGGCTACTCGCAAACGTTCCCGAACGACCGTGCTTGGAAGATCGAATTCAAACGCGGTGACGATGCGTCGGAAGTCGCCTCCTACCCACTGAGCGAGGGTGTCTACACCTTTGTTGCCGGACCCAACGGTTGGGATTTGCAACAGCCTGGCGCACCAACACCCAGCCCCATCGACCTGCCGCCCGAACCGCTGCCCCCCGCACCGGTCCCAGCTCCGTGAAGACGATCTGCAACACCTCGGCGGCGATGCGATCTCAGAACAAAACTTCTGCATCAAAATGGCCAAGCCTGAGAGGATCTGTTCACCGTGACTCTTCCCACATCGCGACGTGAGTTTTTGCAGGCAAGTCTCGGCGCGATTACCGTGAGTTGCGCCGGTTCGTTGAACCAGGTGGCACGCGGTGCTGAGGACGCGCTACCGGCGATCGTCGATACGCATACACACTTCTACGACCCGACCCGCAAGGAGGGAGTGCCGTGGCCGGGCAAGGACGACAAAGAGCTTTATCGCCGGGTTCTGCCAACCGACTATCAAAAGTTTGCGAAGCCGCTCGGCGTCGTCGGCACCGTGGTTGTCGAAGCCAGTTCTTGGGTCGAGGACAACCAGTGGGTGTTGGACCTCGCCGCACAGGATCCGTTCGTCTTGGGCTTGGTCGGAAACCTGACTCCCGGTCGAGACGACTTCGCGCAGCATCTGTCGCGTTTCGCGAAGAACGCGTACTTTCGCGGCATCCGCATTAATGCTGGGCCGCTTAAGTTTGGACTCGACAATCCGGAATACGTCGCCGATCTGAAGCGACTCTCCGACGCGAACCTGGAACTCGATGTCAACGGTGGGCCGGAGTTGCTGCCGTATGTCGATCGACTCGCGGCGCAATTGCCCGAGTTGAGAATTGTCATCAACCACCTCGCCAACGTGAAAATCGAAGGCTCCAAGTTGAATGAGGATTGGTTGGCCGGATTGGCAGCGACGGCGCGCCACAAGCGCGTGTTCCTTAAAGTCTCGGCATTGGTTGAGGGGGCTTCACGCGATGGAAAAAAGGCTCCTCGCGATCCTAGCTTCTATGTGCCCGTTCTCGATGCGGCATGGAAGGCCTTCGGCGACGATCGCGTGATCTACGGCAGCAATTGGCCGGTGAGTGAACGGGCCGCCGACTATGCCTTCGTCCAGAAACTCACGGTCGATTACGCACGCGGTCGAGGCCCAACCGCACTAAAGCAATTCTGCATCGAGAACGCACGCCGCGCCTATCAATGGCCCGAACGATAGACCGTCCTGTCTCGACACCGGATTCAGAAACCCGCAGCGTCAGCGAAGGAATCGTCGTTCTTTCTGAACAATAGAGTGCCTCGCTCATCCGACAGGTTACTTGTCTCACATCTTCCCCGTTGCCTGAACTGCATGTCGGCAGATTCGGCTTGTCCCTTTTGAAGAGCCTGACTACAACGCCGCCCGCCGTGCGGGGGAAGTCTGCGCGGCACAGGGATTGCGCTGACATGGACTATCGCTTCAAGCCCCCCAGTAAAACGTGCGCAGCAACCGGCCGACCGCTCGTTCCCGGATCGATTTGTCACTCAGTGCTGATTGAGAAAGCGGGCGATCAAGTTCGGTTCGATTACTCGGACGAAGGTTGGACCGGGCCACCGGAGGGGCATGTCGGCTATTGGAAAACGACTGTCCCGGTCGCACTCGATCCGAGGGCACAACGACTGGATCCCGAAACAGCACAACGCTACTTCGAGCAACTCTCCGAAGAAGCCAGTCCCGTTCATGATCGACAACGGTACGTGTTGGCGCTGGTGCTGCTGCAACAGCGGCGACTGATTCTCGACACGACGCGCAGTGACGGAGACGACGAGATTCTAAAACTGAGTGGTCGCCATGGCGAAGGGACTTTCGAGGTGCGGAACCTCAACCTTCCCGAGGCTGAGACTCAGCAATTGCAGGCCGAGCTGAAGGCTCATCTGGCGACCGAGTGGTCGTGAGGGAGACGATTCTGATGCGAACAACACGCTGTCTGACGGGCAACGCGAGCCAGGCTTCACGCACATCCGCAGGTCTGTGCCGAGTGAACGGTCGCTGCTCGTTTCACCGCGTGGGCCACGCCCTGCGCGGGGAGCAACGATTGGGCCTGTTTCACTCTTCGACGCGAATCGTGATCGTCGCGTTGCTCTGCATCATCACGCTGCCAGGATGCGCTGGCATGAAGGGCTTCGGAAATCGCCACACCATCGACACCATGGCGAGTGTGCCCAAGCCGCGTTGGGCAGACGACCCTCAAGTGGAAGAGGTCGTCGATCATCTGAACCGCAACGTGGACAAGCTGCAGGCGTGGCGTGCGAACAGCGTCAAGATTCGGGCGAAGGTGGACAACATCTACGTGCCGCTGAAGGGGACGCTGGCAGTTGAACGCGGGAATCATTTGCGTTTGGTCGTCGATTCGCTTGTGGGGAACGAGGTCGATATCGGCAGCAACGACGAACGGTTCTGGATTTGGGCCAAGCGAATGCCGCCGCCGCAATACGTCTTCTGTCGTCACGAGCAAATGGATGACGTGCGTCAGTCCATGGGAATTCCGTTCGAGCCGGAGTGGTTGATGCAGGCTCTCGGCGTGGCCCCACTTTCTGCCGTGGGGATGAAGTTGGAGATCGAGCCGACAGCGCGTCAGGCACGACTCGTTCAGCAGATCACCTCGGCGCACGGGAAGCCGCTGCGCAAAGTGATCCTCGTTGATTTGCCGCGCGGCGTGATTCTCGAACACAGCGTCTATGACTATCACGGTCAACGTGTCGCTGTGGCGAAATTGGAAGACCATCAACACGACAAGGCGAG
>JAYTXB010000172.1:0-13043 GCA_043743205.1 Schlesneria sp. | reverse complement strand
CGCAGCCTGACGGCCCGTTGAAAAACTGTAGGATGGCCTTCTAGGCCGTCGTTTTTCTGCGGGAAATCGGACGGGCAAGATGCCCATCCTACGTTTTTCAACGGGCTGCTACAGGTCGCGACGGAGTGATTGGGCGAGGGTTTTGCGTGATGCTTGCTCATCCCATCAACTCCGTGATGAGACGCGAGTCACTGACGAGATGCGTGGGCCGGCCCGACGTGTTGTAGAGCATCTTATCGGGGTTGATCCCCAGCTTGGTGTAGACCGTGGAGACCAAGTTTTCGGGAGCGTAAATTTTCTCAATAGCGGTGTAGCCATTGCGATCGGTGGCACCGACAACCTGACCGCGCGGAGTCCCGCAGCCAGCGACGAGTACTGAGATCGCATTGGACCAGTGGTCGCGGCCGGGAGTCGTTGAACCGGGCAACGTTGAGATGGTGGGGGTTCGACCGAACTCACCCATGACCAAGACCAGTGTCGTGTCCAAAAGTCCTCGCTGGTCCAAGTCTTCGATCAAGGTGGCAACGACGGACTCGAATTCCTGCCCCTGCTTCTTGAAGGCCGGGAAAATGTTCGAGTGATGATCCCAGCCGCCATTGTTGAGTGTGACGAACGGAACGCCCGCTTCCACAAGTCGTCTCGCGAGCAGTGCACGCTGGCCGAAGGCGTTCCGTCCATAAGCATCACGCACGCTGTCAGACTCCCTTTGAATTTCAAATGCCGCGAGAGCTGCTGGCGAAGTCATGAGTGAGACCGCCTGTTGGAAATTCTCATCTACACCCAAGACAGGATCGCCGGTCGAGCGATCTTGGAATCGCAACAGGCTGTCCATCTGAACTCGAAGTTCTCGGCGATTGAGGGCGCGACCATCGGCAACATCCTTGGGGATCGTCACATCACGGACACGGAACGCAGCGCCGTTGGGATCGTCGGCAACGACAAAGGGGGCATGACGAGCACCGAGAAAGTTAGGGCCGCCCGAGCGAGTCATGTCGGGGAGCGAGAAGTACGGTGGGAGCCCCGCCGGAGCACCCCGCTCGGCGGAGACGACCGCTCCCATGCTGGGATGAAAGCTGACGAAGGCACCGCAACTGACCGGGATGCGCGTCGGTGCACCCGTCATCATGTAGTGGTTCCCCGCGCCGTGGTTGTTTTGCTCGTGACGGATCGAGCGAACGATCGTCAGTTTGTCGCTGATGGCGGCGAGGCGAGTCATGTTCTCGGAGAAGAGGACTCCAGGGATTTTCGTCTGGATGGGAGAGAACTCACCGCGAATCTCTGCGGGAGCATCGGGCTTGGGATCGAAGGTCTCGAAGTGGCTTGGCCCGCCATCGAGCCAGACTAGGATGCAGCTCGTCTTGCGTGCGGTTTCTTCACCGGCGTTAGCTCGTAACCGGAGAGCATTCACGAATCCGCCGCCAAGTAAGGTTCCCAACCCTAGCTTAAGGCAGTCGCGCCGATGCAGACCGTCACAGTTGCGATGCGTTGTCATGCTGTCTCCTCGGGATCAAATGGCCTGACAGTTCGAGTCGTTTAACGCGCAGGGCGCAGGCGGGCGAGTTCACAAAGCCGACTTGTTAGCCGTCTCTCCCGTCGCGTTCGCCTTCGACTTACGTTGAAACGAGCGGTGGGTGGCTGACCAAAAAACTAGTCAATGAAGTAGAACTCGGGGGTGTTGAGCAGTGCCCAGAACAGGTCTTCCACGTTTGGGCGGCGTTGGTCTTTGGCGGGGAGGATGGCGGTGGCCTTGGTCATTTCGGCCGTTGTGGGTGGGCGACAATAGACTCTCAGGAAAACTTCGTCGACCAGTTGCTCGTTCGTGAGGTCGCTCGCGGCGAGTCGTGCGGGTTGTGCCGTATCGAGCGACAGCTTTTTGTTCAGGGCAGGCGAGTTCATCAGGTGCAGCACCTGCGGCGTGGTGAAGTCCGTCGTCCGTTCGCACGGCGGGTCTTGGTTCGGATCGGGACGTCCAAAGGTGTCGAGGAACTGCGAGGCCGCGCGGTGTGTCCACAGTTGAGCAGCTCGTGAGCCGGGTGGCATCGCGGCGAACTCTTCTTGCTGTCCGAGAACATCGTTGACGGCATCGAGCAGCACTTCGGCTCGCAGTCGTTGGCGGTAGTACCGCGAGAAGTTCTTGATGTCGGAGATGTTTCGATCGGACGGGTTCGAGCTAAGTCCGAACACATACGAGGTCATGATGCGCCGAATCAAGTGCTTGATGTCATATCCGTGCTGGCGGAAGTCGGCGGCGAGATAGTCAAGCAGCGGCTCGTTCGAGGCGGGATTCGTGGCGCGAATATCATCAACCGGATCGACCAAGCCTTGGCCCATCAATTCCGCCCAAACACGGTTGGCCATCACCTTCGCGAAGTAGGGGTTGGACTCGCTTGTCATCCACTCGGCAAGAACCTCGCGCGGTTCATCATCGGGACCGAGCGTGAGCGACTGGCCCGTCAGCGTCTTCGGGGCAACGGCGACTCCCGTACGACCGTGATTCAGCACGCCGGTCGGCAGAGTGTAGATGATCTCTTCGCCCCCCGAGATCGGTGGCGAGATGCCGCCATGATGACCCACGCGCGAGAAGAACGAGGCGAAGCCGTAGAAGTCATCTTGGCTCCAGACTTCAAACGGATGGTGGTGACATTTCGCACATTCGAGCCTCACACCGAGAAACAGTTGGCTGACGGAAGCCCCGATTTCCACGGTCGTCGGGCGATCGCGAAAGATCACCGTCGCTCCGTCTCGGAATGTGCTGCCTTGCGCCGTGACCAACTCGCGCACGAACTGGTCATACGGCAGGTTCCTGCGGAAGGCATCTCGCAACCACGAGTCCAAGTTCCAGACCGCTTTGATCCCCACGCGATACGGATTGGGGCGGAGCAAATCGGCCCACTTGTTCGCCCAGAAGTCAGCGTACTCGGGACGTTGCAAAAGCTGATCGACAAGCTGCTGACGCTTGTCCGAACGGTTGTCGGCTAGGAACGCCCGTGTTTCAGTGGGGGTCGGCAAGCGGCCGATCACGCGTAGGAAGGCGCGTCGGTGAAAGGTCGCGTCGCCGGTCGTAGGTGATGGCAGCATTCCGAGCAACTGGAGCTTCTTCCACACGAGACCGTCGATCTCGTTCTGTTTTGGCAGCGTGGCATAGACTTCGTTCGCAACGCTGCCCGGCAGTGGGATCGTGATCGCGCAGACCGCAATGTGGTTCATGTACCGCGCCATAATCGCGGTCTCACCCGGCAGTGATCCGGCTTGAACGTGTCCTTCGCCGCTAATGGCCACGACGGCGCGATCGTTCGATTGAAAGGCGCTCCCTTCGGTAACATCACGTCGGGCACCGTTCGAGTATTCGGCGATGATCCGCAGGGCAAAGCCTTCCTTCGGTGCGAGGCTGCGTTGCGATGGTTCAACGACGACCCGCACAATCGTCGGAGCGTCCGCAGGTGTGCGAGGCGCCCCGTTCAGCAGCCAGACGCTAATCAGTTCGTAGTGCGGCGAGCCGGGAGCGAACCGCGCTCCACCACCATGTGGGATCAGGCCCGTTGCCTTGCGCAACAGTAAACTCGTCGTCGGTGCGGCCGAGAAAACTCGACGACCGCGCCCCTCGTTCACCAACGCCGCATAGTCCATGTCGGAGTCAAAGCCCAGCAATGACAGAGCAAACCCATTTTGACCACGTGACTTCCCGTGACACGCTCCCGAGTTGCAGCCAAACCGCGTCAGCAGCGGTTGAATGTCTGACTCGAAAGTGACGGAGCTTTGTGGTTCCGCCGCCGATAATTCTGTGGCAATGAATGACCGCCCGATCGTCGCCGTCAGCAGCAAGGCGGCGAATTGCAGGCCATGTCGAAACATCGGAGCTTTCTCGAAAACGGAAGCGAATCACGGAACGTTACCTCAGTCAAAGTCCGCACGACCAAGCAGCACTCAGCGAACACATCGATTCTTCCCGCCGTGTCCGGAGGCGTCAACCTCAATGGGAAAGTTCGTATCAAACTTTTACTCATTCGCTCATTGGGGAAGTGGTGTCCGGGTTAGTCTTCCCTCGATTAGCCCGCATGATTCATGAAGCACCACGGAAAGCACGGAAGCTCACGGAAGGGAGCGAGTTGAGGGACGACGCGGTTTGACAAAGTGCCTGTTGCGCGGAAATGCCTTCACAGGTGACAACCTTTGCCCCCCACTCTTTCTTCCGTGCATTTCCGTGTTTTCTGTGGTGAGTAATCCGGGTTAGAGTTTGAAGCACTCGCACTGGTTTCTGGCTTTCCAATCGCAATCGCGCGGACGGCTACTCTGAATTTTGTGGGAATGCGATCGTCGTCATCTCAACGACCAATTCGTAGACTCTTTCGGCGATGTACGGTTTCGGTCGCTGGCCGGACTGATTGCGTCACAAAGTTCGAGGGCATCAAAACGAAAGGGAGCGTGATGAAAGCGGATTTCAAAACGGGTGCATTGTGGTTACTCGTCGGAGCGTTCGTGATGTGGTTGTTTCAGCCGGACGGTTTGGTACGTCCGGTCTCCGCACAACTGGGAGGGCAGGCCGCCACCAGCGTTGAATGGGAATACAACTCACAGAGTGTTGAGGCCGCTTCGATCCAGACCAAGTTGATCGAACTCGGGTCGGGTGGCTGGGAGGTTTTCTCGGTGACGAGTATCGACGGAGTCGTCGAAACTCCGGGGGCTGATGGCAAGCCGCACGTGATCTCTCAACGGTTTGAAGTCACCGCGAAACGTACCAAGAAAAGCTAGGCCGCGATGTATTCGATTCTCATCAAGCTCGCCAATCCATTCCTGCTGGCGATGCTCGCGTTGGGCGTGATGCTGGTCGTGAGGTGGCGGCGGCGCGAGCATCGCAGTTGGTGGTTGGCCTTCGTCACCGGGCTGTATCTCGTGCTGTATATCTACTGTCTTCCGGCAACTTCGTACTACATGTGCGGGTCGCTCGAATGGCAGTTGCCGCGTGTGATTGATCGGCCCGAAGGTGTCCGGGCGATCATCGTACTCGGAGGTGGGATCGTTCCGTCTCCGCACGAAGGTGTGGCAACGCGGCTGGCCGATGGCTCGCTCTGGCGATGTCACAAAACGGAAGAGCTCTATCACGCGGGACCGTCATGTCTGGTCTTCGTGGTCGGCGGCAACCCCGATGGGACGCGCGGTGAAGATGTCTCGAAGGTGATGGCGGGAGTTCTCGAACAGCTCGGCGTCGCGAAAGGGGATTTGGTCGTCGAGACCACAAGTCGCAACACGCGGGAGAACGCTCAGGCGGCAGCCGAGTTGCTCAAAGCTGACCACATCACGAAGCCGCTGCTGGTGACCAGTTCGCTGCACCTAGCTCGTGCGACACGGCTGTTTCGCCAACAAGGGATCGAAGTCATTCCTGTCGGGTGCGACTATCTGACCGATCATTTTGAATGGGGCCGTTTCGCGTTCCTGCCGAGTACTCGCGCGGCTCAATCGACGACGGAGGGCTTTCGCGAATGGATGAGTACGCTGGCCTCACGGGCGCGCGGTGAGTGATCCGAGTACCCTTCTATAGGGACAGTTCGTCTCGTCTCGCGCCCTCACAGGATCAACATCGCGTCGCCGTAGCTGAAGAAGCGGTACTTTTCAGTGATGGCGACGCGATAGGCCTCGCGGATGAAGTCGGCCCCAGCCAATGCGCTCACCAGCATGAGCAGCGTCGATTTCGGCAGATGAAAATTCGTCAGCAGGGCATCCACGATTTGGAACGGATGCGGTGGACGAATGAACAATTTCGTCTCGCCGCTCCACGGATGAAGACCACCGTGCTGCATGGCCGATTCGAGCGTGCGCAGGCTGGTCGTGCCAACCGCCACGACGCGTCCATGATGGGCTCGTGTTAAAGCGAGCTGTTCTGCCGCTGTGGCGGGGAAGTCACACCATTCGGTGTGCATCGCGTGATCGACCAAGTTCTCAACCGCAACGGGCCGAAACGTACCGAGGCCGACATGCAGTGTGACTTCGGTTCGAAGGATGCCTCGCACCGAACAGGCCTCGAGCAATGACGGCGTAAAATGGAGGCCAGCCGTCGGCGCGGCAACGGATCCCGGCTGGCTGGCATAGACGGTTTGATACCGCTCCCAATCGTTGGCCTCGGGCTTCTGGCGGTCGAAGTAAGGCGGGAGCGGCAGCGTGCCGAATCGGGCGAGTAACTCGATCGCCGTACCGGAAAGTGCTGGCTCGAAAACTAAGATGCCGTCGGACTCACGGCCGATCAGTTTGAGAGACAACTCGTCACCGTGGGGACCGGTCACGACGACCGACTCATCTGGCTTGAGGTATCCGCGCGTCTGGCCGATCAGTTTCCAGCGGCCGTCCGCATCGCTGCTCAAGTAGAGCCCTTCCCACTTACCGCTGGTGGCCGCACGCCGACCGAGGAGTCGCGCAGGCAGGACGCGCGTGTTGTTGAAGACGAGGCAATCTCCTGCGGTCAGCAGATTCGGCAGGTCGCGAATTTGGCGATGCTCGATCCGCTGCGACTGGCGATCCAGAACCATCAAGCGCGAAGCGTCTCGCTCGGGGAGTGGCTCTTTCGCGATCAGAGACTCGGGAAGCGTATAGTCGTAGGACGATAAGTGGTCGAGGTTCTGCACGGTGTGGCTCGTGTGCGAGGCGACTTGTGTGTGAGCGAGTGGGTTAGCGGATCAGTCACGCGCGGCGACAAGGTAGAAGGTCGCGCTTCACAGGGAAACCCAGATGACGGCGGAGTCGGCTCCAATTCCGATCGCGTTCTGCATCACCGAACTGGATCGGGGAGGAGCTGAACGCGCGCTAAGCCAACTCGTGCTGGGTTTGAACCGCGTTCAGTGGTCGCCGCGCGTCTATTGCCTTGGGCCACGCGGCCACTTTGCCGACGTGATCGAAGCAGGCGGCGTGACGGTCGAATGCTTTGATGCTTCTGGAACGATGAGCTTCCCGCGCGTGTTGTTACGGCTGACGCTGGCACTACGCCGCTTTCGACCGAAAGTGCTTCAGACGTTTCTCTTTCACGCGAACATTATCGGGCGCGTGGCCGGACGACTGGCAGGCGTCCCGTGCATCGTCTCGGGAATTCGAGTCGCCGAACGCCGGAGCCATTGGTATGGCCGAGTTGATCGCTGGACGAACAGTCTCGTCGACCACAACGTCTGCGTGAGCCAAGGTGTCGCGGACTTCGCAGCCACCGCAACGGGACTGCTCCGCCACAAGTTGTCCGTCATTCCGAACGGAGTCGAATTTGAAACGTTCGCGTCGGCGAGCCGGGCCGACCTCGCCGAGTTCGGCATCCCCATGGGGGCACCCGTTTGCATTACCGTCGGGCGACTGGAGAAGCAAAAGGGGATCGACGTACTGCTCGACGCAGCCTCGCTACTGAAAGTGACTCGCCCCGACTGCCATTTCCTGATCGTGGGCGATGGCTGCGACCGAGTCGCCTTAGAAAACAAAGCTTTCCAGTTGGGACTGACCGCCACGACGCACTTCACAGGACTACGGGCTGACGTTCCGAATCTGCTCGCGTCTGCAACGCTGTTTGTCCTGCCGTCACGCTGGGAGGGCATGGCCAACGCCTTGCTCGAAGCCATGGCGTGTGGCCTGCCGGTGGTGGCCACAGCGGTAGAAGGTTCTGCCGAACTCGTCCGGTCGGGCGAGACGGGACTCCTTGTCCCAGCAGGGACTTCCGCCGAATTGTCCGCTGCGATTTGTGAGCTGTTAGCCGCTCCCGAGGACTCTCACGCGATGGCACTCTCTGCACAACGCACTGTCAAATCAGACTTTACGACAGAATCCGTTGCCCGTAAGTACGAAGCTTGCTACGAGCAACTCGGTGTTCGAGGTTGATTCCCAGCCTCCGCCAACGTCTCTGAAGATTTTTTCCAAAATCTTCAATCTCTTGTCTGGCAAAGGACTGCGCTCCAAGTCCCACCTCGCTGGACGGTCCTGACGAGAATGCCGCTTGCTTCGCTGGCAACGGTTGGTAAATTGTGCCATCCGTGGGGGAAAGTGGGGAGAGATGGTGGCAAATGGCACTGACGGGAACTTATCCAAGAACGCTCGATGACAAGAAGCGTGTTCCCGTTCCCAAACGGCTGCGAGACGACTTCGGTGAGACGGAACTCACCAGTTTGGTCGTGGCTCCGGGGACGGAGAAGTCCTTGGTGATCTACTCCCCGGCGGGGTTCGAGGCGTACGCCGCTAAGCTGAAGACCGAAGGAAATCATCAGAAGTATTTGCGGCTGTTTTATTCCGCTGCCGAGCGAGTTGATCTGGACGCTCAGGGTCGGATTCGGATTCCAGATCGACTGACCGAGTACGCAGGGTTGAAGCGAGACGCATATCTGTTGGGAGTTCAGGACCACGCGGAATTGTGGGACAAGGAAGCGTGGGACTCCTTCATGACCGAGCACACGCCCGCTTTCGACGAGTTGGCGGCGCGCGCGTTGGGTGGTTGAAAAGTGTGAGTTGAGAGTCGAGCAGCCCGCAGAAAAATGGGCGTGAGGCAGGTTTGGAACCTGCCGGTGAATCATGGATGAGACCCACTGGCAGGTTGAGAGACCCGCCTCACGCCCATTTTTCCGCGGGCTGGACTGTGACAGGGAAGTGAGTGAGTTCGGACAAGGAAGTATCCGCTGGCTACCGGGCTACGCGGACGGACAAGGCTGGAACGGATGCCAGGCCTTGAAAATGCTGGAGGTCTTGCGGCAGCTTGGCCTTCGGCGAGTCATTCGCCCATAGGGCGTAGTCGCCGGGTGGCAAGGATGCCACCCGCGGCGAATGATTTGGCAAACTGCGCCACGACGGGAATCAGACGGTTGCACTTGATCGTCGATATCCCCGATTGAAATCGTTCCGCAGATCAGCCGTTCAAGTCGAGGATGAGACCTTAGGCTGACGGTTTCGGCGATGGTGAGAGACCCACGTGGTATTTCCCAAATGCCCTTCTGTGGCTCGATTTGGCTTCCTTTGAGCAGCCTCACGCCGCCGCTATCATTCGGCCCGACTGTTCGACTTGGATTTCCCACCCGCTGATCGACTGCTTGCTGGAGACTCGTTCGATGAATTTCTTACGGCCTGACTTGGCCGGCCCGCGGCCCGCGCCGTTCCAGGCACCTCAAGGCGACCTGGCAATTCTCGCGGGGAACGCTAATCCGCTATTGGCTCAGAACATCGCGAATACGCTCGGCGTATCACTGACCCCCGCCCGAGCACATGTCTTTAGTGAAGGAAATGTGTTCGTCCGCATCAAGGAAAACGTGCGAGGCAAAGATGTCTTCATCATTCAGGGCTGCCACTATCCTGTGAACGACAACTTTATGGAGTTGCTCTTCTGGATCGACGCAGCGCGACGAGCGAGCGCCCAAAACGTCACTGCCGTCATCCCGTTTTTCAGTTATGCACAGGGCGATAAGAAGGACGAGCCACGTGTTTCGATCCGTGCCCGAGTCTGTGCCGACGCGATTGAAGCAGCGGGAGCAGATCGAGTGCTGACGATGGACTTGCACAGCCCGCAGATTCAAGGGTTCTTTCGAGTTCCTGTCGATCATCTCTACGGACGCAACGTGCTGGTCGAACACTTCAAAAAGTTGAACGTACGCGATCTGGTGGTGTGCAGCCCCGATGTCGGGTTTGCTAAAGGAGCGGCGGCCTATGCCGGGCTACTCGGCGCGCCAGTCGTCATCGGGAACAAACATCGCTCCGACCACACCGAGACCGTTCAGATTCTCGAAGTCATCGGAGACGTTCAGGGGAAGAACATCTTCCTCGTGGATGATCTCACGATCACCGGAAACTCTCTGGTCGAGATGGCACGCACGTTGAAGACACGCGGCGCGAAAGACATCTACGTCGCGGTGACCCACGGCGTTCTGTCGAAGGGAGCCGCTCAGCGGATCGCCGATAGCGAGATCAAGAAAATGTTCATCACCGACACGATCGAGAACTCATTCGATCCGCTGCCGCCCAATGTGGAAGTGGTTTCAGTCTCTCATTTGATGGCCAATGCGATCCGCTCAATTCACGATCGAACGAGCATCAGCATGTTGTTTCCAGACAAGCCCGAGCTGTCGTGAGTTGATTACCCGCATCTTTCTTCATCGTCTGCGACTCCCCTATTTGAGTGACCTCGCGCCATGATCGTGACCATTGACGGACCTGCCGGGACGGGGAAGAGCACGGTGGCGAAGACGCTCGCCAGCCGGTTGGGATTCGAGTTTCTCAATACGGGTGCGATGTATCGGGCGGTCGCGTACTCCTGCCTGCAGCGCGAGATCGACCTTGCCGATACCGAGACCGTCGGCCAAGTACCTTCTCAGTTGGAGATCGTATTCATCAATAGTCGGCTGTTGCTGGACGGCTACGATGTGACGGAAGCGATTCACGGGCAAGAGGTCACGCTGGTGGCGTCAGTGGTCGCCGCGAATCCGCTCGTGCGCGGCTGCCTCGTCGCACTGCAACGCGCCGCCGCGCGCGGGACGAGCCTTGTCACCGAAGGGCGCGATCAGGGAACCGTTGTCTTTCCCGAGGCCGAGTGCAAGTTCTTCATCACGGCGTCACCGCATGAGCGAGCGATGCGCCGCCAGAGAGAATTGCAGGCCAAAGGGGAGTTCATTCCGCTGGAAGAGTTGCTCTCACAGCAGGCTCTTCGCGACGAACGAGACCAAACTCGAACCTGTTCTCCACTGCTCCCAGCGGACGATGCCGTTGTCATCGACACAACCTTGATGAGTCTGGAAGAGGTCGCCGGATATCTGGAGTCACTCGTTCACCAACGGCTGGCGTAGTGATCGAGTTGCTTGGGTTGCACGGGCCGTGAGCGAAATTTTACGTTCCGCTTCGATGCTCGCCAGAGCGTGGCTACCGGTCGATTCCCACCGCATCAGGCATAGAGCCTCACCGCCCTGTAACAAAACTGAACGTGAAGACGTCGGTGATGCTCGAGAAGACCGGTGACGCGGAGATGCGGACATAACGGCGGTCGCCTGAAACGGCAGCCATGGCAGTCAAGGAAACTCCTTCGCTGATGAGGGCCACGACCGGTTGAAAACCGATGTTGCCGCCCCCTCCTGCACCGAGATTCTGTCCGCCGATGCCACCGACATTACCGCCTCCACCTCCGCCAATTTGGGCGGCGGGATTGTTGTTGAGTTGAGACAGGATGGCAGATCCTGCGGTGCTGCGTCGCGCGGCTTTCTTTTGAGGAACCTGAGCCGGTGCGGTTCCATCGGTACGACGGCCCTGTGTCAGCGAGATGCGAATAGTTTGGTCAGTGCGGCCCAGCAGCACGGTCTGTGTTTCCGTTTGTTCGTGGAGCGAGTCCTTCCCGCGTGTGATCGTGAGTTGCGCCCGCTTGCCCACGATCTCGCCAAGAACATGGCGGACACGTAGTACGTATTCGCCGGACATCGCTCGCGGGCAAACGTATTCGTCATAGCAGCGTGCTTGATTCGGCCCCGAACCATCATGCACGAAGATCCCACCGCTCACGGTATAGGGCTTCTCCCGCGAGCAGGTCGATCCGGAAGGCTCAATGACGACGAGGTCGAGGTCGCCTTGTCCGCTCCAATCCAGGCGGACATGCAGATCGAGTTCCCGCGCCGTACGCATCCCCTCTTGAAGCGCCAGTGCCTTCGCGATCTGCCCCGCTTTGGTGAGTTGCGGGATCGCGTCTGCGGCGGCCTGTTCCGCTTCCCGACTCAAACCGGCCCGATCGCTGCCCCACGCATAGGCTCGAACTTCGGGAGCGGCCCAGACAACGGCTTCTATATTGCGTGTCTTGCGTGCCAACGAGAGGGCCTGCAAAAACGGCTCGGGGCGATGCGGGGCTAGGTGCGAGGCTTGTCGGTACAGTTCGATCGCGCGCTCGTACCGCTCGAACTTGGTGAGGTACGCGGCGAGGACCATCATCGACTCGGCATCGAGCGAGATCACGTCCTGACTCGACAACAGCACACGTTCGATCTGAGACTTCGGTCGCCCCGCCGCTTCCATGGCGATGGCGAGGACTTGATACATCCACGGCTGCATCTTGGCGTGAATGATCGCCTGTTCGAGGCACGCGATCACCTCTTCGTACTGACGGTGAGCGATCAGATCGTCCACGGTTTGTCGAATGACTTCCGGTGAATCGGCGTCTGCGGCGAAACGTTCGCGCCACCGCCTAGCTCGGGCGGCAGGAGTCTCACCGCTATCTTTGGCAGTTTGCTTGGAACCGGAGCATTGCCGAAAGTCCTGCTGAGAACGTAACCCGAAGCGTGAGCGAGGGACGATAGCGCAATCATTCCTCTGAGGAGCAAGCCGCTCAAGGACACGTTGGGTCACATCGAGCGGAGTTTTCATCCCGCGATTCAAAACAAAAGAAGCGGGAACTGCCGCGATGGGCTGCTCCCGCTTCGTCTTCATTTCAGTGCTGTTCGCGCCCGCTCCGAGTCGCTTCACGGACTGATTCGGGATTACGTAGCTCGTTTTTTTTTCATCGCTTCCAAGGCGCGGTTATCTAATTTTGGACCGGCCTGATTCGCGGCTTTGCCTGGAGCAGCCTTCGGTTTGGGAGGGAGTTGTTCGGGAGGAATGTTTCCGAACCCGCCACCACCACCACCGCCGAACCCGCCACCGCCGCCACCCTGTTGACCACCTTGACCACCTTGACCGCCCTGGCCACCTTGCTGACCACCACCGCCGAACGCACCACCACCACCGAGTTGAACGATCGGCACCACAAGGTCCGCCACGGGATAAACGCGCGTCGACATCTTCTCGTCCGCCTTGACTTGCGTGGTGATCTTCATCACTTCGTCTTCAATCACGTAGGTCAAAGCCAGTGGTTCCAACATCAGCCGGAGGGCACTCCGCAGTGAAACGCCGTTCATTATCAAGTTGATTGGTTGATCGGTGTTGATGCCGTCGGCTGTCAACGATTCCTTATCGAGCCAAATCTCAATCGTGTGCAAGTCTTCGAGGTACTTGATCGCCTCTTCCAGCGGAGTATCTGTAAATGTCACTTCGGTTGTTTCGGTCAACGCCGTGCGAATTCGTTGTTCGTTGGGGCT
>JAYTXB010000171.1:0-5213 GCA_043743205.1 Schlesneria sp. | reverse complement strand
GCCGCCCCCTGATTGGCGAACACTTCGATTCACGACCACATTCAATCGCGTCATCTCCGTTCTGAAAGCGTTCGTCATGCGAAGCGGACTTACCGAGTTGCTCTTCATCCCGCTCCTTGTTGTGCTGGGACTGTTGGCTCCCATTGTGGTGGAAACTGAGATCAAGCCTGATTACTTGATGCTCACGGACCCGGAGGTCCAACTTCCACCTTCCGTAAAAAAGTATTCGCCTCGGTTGAAGGAGCTTTGGCTGGAAGCGTTGTCGATGCCCGAGCACGACATGCAGCGACAGGCGGCGGAGACGATTGCGAAGGCCCATCAAATGGGAGTGCCCGATCTCGAAGACGCAATCCCGCAGTTGGAGAAGCTGTTGGTGTCAGATAGCTCGCACCCGGCCACACGTTTCGCGGCGGCGCGCGCATTGATCGCGTTGAAAGCACAACACTCCGCGCCGCAGTTGCTGCACGCGGCACAGCAGCATCAGTCTGAGTTGCGACAACTCATCGAACCGGCACTGGCCGAATGGGACTTCGCACCCGCTCGCCCAATTTGGCTGGCTCGATTGAGCGACCGCTCGGCCCGACCGCGCGAGATCGCGCTGGCTCTGCGAAGCTTGGCTCAAGTTCGCGAAGTCACGTCACTGGAACCCGTGCGACGGATGGCACTCGACCGACAACTCCGCAGCGATCTCCGTCTCGAAGCGGCTCAAACGGCGAGCCAATTCGTCGAGCAAGGTTTGGAACGCGATGCGGCTCAGCTCGTGAAGTCGGACGATACGAAGGCGAGTCAGGGGCCGAAGCCTGCTTCGGTGTCGTCTGTTGTCGATCGCCTCTGTGCCGTGAAGTTGCTCGCGCGCCATGCGAATGAGGAATCGAAGACGTTGCTTGTGGAGTTGGCTCAAGACGCCGAACCGTCTGTTGCAGCGGCGGCCCTCGCGCGGCTCATTAAGATCGACCCGAGTCTCGTCCTGCCGTTCGCGGAAGTCGCACTGAACCACCTCGATCCGCACGTGCGACGCCACGCGGCGGAGTCCTTCATTCAACGACCGACTCCCGAGCGGATGGCTCCGTTGGCGAGGCTCTTGGACGACGTTCATCCGCAGGTGCGCGGTGAGATTCGCGAGGGTCTCTTCCGGCTCGCCGCCATGCCCGAGTTGAGCGACCCCATTCGAGTCGCTGGGTCACACGAGTTGTCTCGCAATAGTTGGCGCGGTCAAGAACAAGCGGCACTGTTGTTGGCGGCACTCGACCATCAGCCCGCTGCAGGACGGCTCGTCGAGTTACTCGAATCGACTCGCCCCGAAGTGATGATCGCAGTGGCATGGGGGCTGCGCCGATTGGCCGTGGCCGAGACCTTGCCTGCGATGCTCGACAAGGTTCGGCGTCAAACCGCGATCCGCGTGAAGGAGCATGTCGCGGGACTCGATGAGCAGGTGGCTCATCTGTGTGAAGCCTTTGGTCGCATGAAGTATGCCGCCTCGGAGTCGCTGCTGCGGGAGTACATTCCGCTCAACATGGCGATGGGAACGGCGTCGCGCGGTGCGGCTATCTGGTCGCTCGGTTGGCTACACGCGGGGAACCCGGCAGGCGATCTGCCCGGTCTGTTGATCGCCCGCGTCCTTGACCCCGCCACGATGCCACCGGAATGGGACCTCGTGCGAGAGTGCTCCGCCGTGTCACTCGCTCGGATGAAAGCGGTGGATCAAGTCGAAGCCCTGCGTGGCTTCGCCAAGAATCGGAGCGGGTACGAACGAAGCGGTGTGATCGCGCGCTGGGCACTGACTCAACTGACCGGCGAAAAGTTCGCGCCGGAATTGCCGAAGGTCATTAGCCCCGGACTGTGGTTCTTGGAACCGATCGAGCCGACGCGGTGAGTCTCGTTCGGCGCGGGTCTGCTGGGCTTGCTGTAAAGTTTTCAGGGACATGATTACGATTCCGGCCCGCTGCGGCAGACCGACTGCCGATCAGAACATCCTCATCACAGTACTGCCGCTAGGAGAGACGCATGAGTCGACAAACGTCACGTCGCGAGTTCATTCAAAACACATCGGCGATCAGCGCCGCGCTGTTCGTCGGGGGAGCCGTCGATCTGCGTGGTCAGGAACGCTCGGCCAACGAGCAACTCAACGTCGCCTGCTTCGGCGTGGGTGGCAAAGGGGCGAGCGATTCGAGCAACGCGGCGACGTTCGGAAACGTCATCGCGATCTGTGATGTCGATCGAAACACGCTCGACAGCAAGGGAAAGTCCAAAGGTTTTGAGGACGCCGAGAAGTTCACCGACTACCGTGAGTTGCTCGCCAAGTTCGGCAAGAAGATCGACATCTGTAACGTCAGTACACCCGACCACATGCACGGCCCGATCACGCTGGCCGCGATGCGACTGGGGATCAGTTGCTACACGCAGAAGCCGCTGACGCGAACCATTTACGAAGCTCGGTTGCTGGCGGGCGTCGCCAAGGAAACGGGCGTCTGCACTCAGATGGGGAACCAAGGGACGGCTCTCGATTCGTCACGCGAAGCGATCGCTCAGATCAAGTCGGGTGTGCTGGGAACGTTGAAGGAAGTGTTCGCTTGGTCGAACCGTCCGGTCTGGGCGCAAGGTCCCGGTCGCCGCATGGACATTGAAAAATTTTCGGCACAAGCGAAGAAGGACGATCCGGAAAACGCCTCCAAGCTGATCGAAAAGAAGAACGAAGAAATTGCCAAGGCGATGGAGCGGGTCGATTGGAAGAGCTGGCTGGGCGTCGCTCCACCGCGCGAATTCTGGCCTGGCATTTACCACACGTTCCAACATCGCGGTTGGTGGGACTTCGGTACCGGTGCCTTGGGTGACATGGCTTGCCATCAGTTGACGGTTCCGTTCGCCTCGTGCGGTCTGCGCGATCCGATCTCCGTGGTCGCGAAGTCCACCGGACACGACTTCGATAGCTTCCCCGCCAGCTCGATCATCAAGTTCGAGTTCCCCGAAACGTCCGAACGACCAGCGATCCCGTTCTGGTGGTACGACCGCCTTGGCAACAAGCCGCCACAGGAAGTCTTCGAGAAGCACGGCATCACGGATGTCTCGAACAGCGGCGTGCTGATCGTCGGCGAAAAGGGAGCCTTCTACAGCAGCGACGACTACTGCGGCGTCTACACGCTGAAGGGTGTCGATAAAGTGAAGGTCGATTTCGAGGCAGCCGAGAACAAAGGGAACAACGACCTGAACAACATGTACGAGTTGTTCCGGGCGAAGCGTGCTGGCGATCCGAAGATTTGCAAGTCGAACTTCATCGACCGAGCGGGGCCACTCACCGAGACCATCCTGTTGGGCAATCTCGCCGTCTGGGCGGCTTCCACCGGTGGAGCAGAAGGCTCGATGGGCGAGTGGGGCGAGAAGGTCGAATGGGACGCCAAGAACCTCAAGGTCACCAACCTCGCCGCGCTCAAGACACCGCGCGTCGCCGACTTGATCAAGCCGGTTTACGCCGAAGGTCACCGGTTGGACTAGTAGTTTGAGAAACGGGGCGCACTCGTCTGGGTGCGTTCCCCTTTTGCCAACAGTCGCGCGAGGTCGCGTGATTCAACAACACCTCAACAGGGGTACGGCGTGCCGTACCCCTGTTGTTTCTTCCACACGGGTGAGGCGAGTTCCATGACGAGTTTGCGTTGGTCGCGAGGCATTGCCGCCTGCGTCATCTTGAGTCTGGTCTGTCTGACGGGTTGCCCCAATAAGCCTTCGGGGACCGGCAGCGACGCGGGGAAAGGTTCGACGGCTCCCGCGAGTGGCACGCAGGTGCAGGCACTTCCCAAGGCGGTTCGTCAGGGAACCGCCAACGCGGATGATGTCAAAGCGGCCAAGGCTCGGATCGATGCCTTAGGCTCCCGCTCCAAGTACACGTTGAAGGACGGGGACCGGCTGACAGAGATCGTCATTCCTGACGGATCGAATCTGACGGCCGACGATTTGCTGCTGTTCGCCAGACTCAGCGACCTTGAAAAGCTGCAGGTCTTCAACTGCCGGGCACTCAATGACGAGATGGCCGCGAGCTTGAGTGGCTTGAAGGGGCTGACGAGTCTCGCGCTCACAAACACCACGATCAACGATAAGTCGGTCGAGATGATCGTGAATTCGTTTCCCAATCTTCTCGAACTCGATCTCTCGTCGAACACCAACATGACCAACGGTGTGGTCAAGCTGTTGGGTGGACTGGAGAAACTCCAGCGGCTGACCTTGGTGCAGAACAAGGTCAACGACATCGGAGCGCGGCGTCTGGAGAAGCTGAAGGAACTCCGCTCACTCGACCTGCGCGGAAACATGGAAGCGGGCGACATGGCTTTGGAAGTCGTTGCCGAGTTGCCAAAGCTCACCGGGTTCAAGCACCGCAGTACGGCGGTGACGGACTCCGGCTTGGAGTATCTCAGCCGCAACCAAACGCTCGATTCGCTGCTGATGCAGGACTTCGTCATCACAGATATGTCGGGACCGCACCTCGCCAAGCTCGGCAAATTGACGCAGCTCGAAGTCTTCCGTTGCCAAGGGTTCGGCACTGAGGGCGTCTTGGCACTGAAGGGGATGAACCTGACTCGACTGACTCTGCGTGACCTTCCCAATATTGATGACCGAGCGATGGAGGTCTTCGACGACCTTCCCAAACTGCGACGGCTCTATCTGCATGAACTCACGTCGGTCGGTGACTCGGGCCTCCAGCATCTCGCGGCGCTGACCTCGTTGGAGTTGCTCGACATCTGGACCGTCCCTCAATTGACGGACACCACCCTCGACGTGATTGCGGCGCTGCCCCATCTGAAAGAGTTATCGCTCCGAGCCACCGGTATCACCGACGCGAGCATCGACAAGTTGCTCGGGATGCCCAGCCTGCAAACCCTGACGTTCAAAGAGAACGGTTCGATCACTGCCGACGGACTGAAGAAACTCTCCACGAAGAAGTGGGTGAAGCTGGACCTCGGCACAGCCGACTCCAACGAACCAGCCGCTCCTTAACGGCTCGGACAAGCGTCACACGAAGTGAACGGCGCGCGGTCGATTCACTCCCTGCGAGTTCTGATGAGCCATTCATGATCGGCGAGGCCCTGATCCGTGGGACCGTTCGACTGTTGGTCGCCTGCTAGCAGCCCGTTGAAAAACTGTAGGATGGCCTTCTAGGCCGTCGTTTTTCTGCGGGAAATCGGACGGGCAAGGTGCCCATCCTACGTTTTTCAACGGGCTGCTAG
>JAYTXB010000170.1:0-6169 GCA_043743205.1 Schlesneria sp. | reverse complement strand
AGCAATTCCGGCGAGAGCTTCACGACACTCTCTTGAAGGATTTCATCCGCGAGCCTTTGTGCGATGTCTCGATATTTCGTCGGCGACATGTCCTCACTCGTGATTGATCGGAATTGCTGTCCAACCCAGATCTGCCGCAGTTCATCGCGCACGTCCCCCAACGTCTTGCCTTCCGTTTCGATTTGCTCGTAGAGCCGCCCGAACGCAGAACGGATCGAGCACTCGACGAGGTTGTAGATCAAGAGAAACACTGTCGCCTTCATGACCTTGAAGCTGTCCTGGCCGAACACACGGACTCGCCGACGACTCACGCGGTGGTAGAGCACGACATCCGGGTCTTCCAGACGTGCGAGCACTTTCAGGTAGCTCTCGACTTCCGCGACGCGCTGTTCAAACTCTTCGATGATCGCTTCCATGAGATCACCTCGCCCCTTCGAGAAGCCGGGTGCGAACGTACTCGATGCGGCCCGCCAATCTTGGCTGCGAATTGCTGGCGTGCGTCGTCGTGTGGTACTTGAACTCGGCCGATTCGAGCCAGTCGTCGGGCTGTCGCGGAGCCAGGTCCGGCTTCTCACGCAGTGCGAGATTAACCCCAACCGCGATCGACTCAAAACGCACACGCGGAGTCGTGCGAGCCTTTTTCGACTTCGCAAATCCGTTGGGGAAACACTGCTTGACGAACTCCAGCACCAGGCGGAACTCGCCTTTGAGGCGTTTTTTGTCGAACTTCTTTTGATGGTCCTCAACAAACTGGTCCAGAAAACCATCGACATCATGCTGAAAGTCTTTGTACCGATCCGAGTAGGCGAAGAACCGTAGGACCAATTCCTCACCTTCACGCCGCGATCGCTGGTTGTCACTAATGGGGCATAGCTCGACGAAGATCGGATCCTTCGCGCATTCGGTGACAAAGGTCATGAATGGTCCCGAATAAGCCCCCCGACGAACCTCGCTCGCCTTGGCACGCAGTCCACTCGTATTGACCCGGTCGAAGATCTCTTGTCGTGTCTCAAGAGATGTTGAATCATCAAGAACGACCAATCTCAACGCCTTCGTGCCGAATTTCCGCTGCTGGGCAATCGGCAAGTCAGAGTGCTTGAAGCCGTTTAACGTCGCGAGGCGGGTCAGCCCTTCGAGTTGCAGGCTATCGTCTTGAAATGCCTCCAGCGTTTGGATGCGCTGTGCGCCGTCAACAATCTCCAGACGTCCATCTTCCATGTCGGCCACAAACATCATCGGAATGGGCAAACCCAGAATCACCGATTCGATGAAGCGGCGCTGCCGTCTGAGATCCCACACGAACTCACGCTGATAGTCCGGAATGTAGAACAAGTCGTCCTGAAACTGCTTCACGATGTAATCGATCGTGAAATCACGCATGTCGTACTTCACTTCTTGCTGCTTCGCCTTGATCTCCTTTTCGGCGGCAGTCTTCCGCTGGTCCGAAATCTGCGAACTGTTTGTCGGCATTGCGTTGGCGTCCTGTCGCGGATCGAATCGTCGAATGAAGGGGAGTTTACAGAACTGTCATGCAATTCATGAAGTCTTTAACCCTTTCGATGAGCCGTCGCTTCTTGATTTGAATGTTCGTGTGATGTGCTGAGTGGCCGCGAGACTATTTCGTCGGAGCCTTCAGTGTCGGCTCGCCCGTGATCCAACCGAGCGATGCGAGGAACTTATCGGTCTCGATCAAGGTCAGCGTGAAGTGAGGATCATGATTGAAGAAGCCGTGAGGAGCTTTCGGATAGATATGGGCGTCGCAGCGCACGCCGACCTTCTTCATGTCAGCCTCGAAGTCCTTGAGCACGCTGGCGGGGATGAGTTTGTCGGTGTCGCCGAGGAAGACGATCGTCGGCGGGGCGTCCTTGGTGACGTGATGTGTGGGCGAGAACTCCATGAAGCGGTTCCCCACGCGCTCGTGTCCCCATTGGCCGGGGCCGTTGTTGAATACGGGATTGAAGAGCACCATCGCATCTGGCTTGCAGGACACGGTGAGGTCATCCTGCGGGTCGTCGAGCCCACTTACCAAGCCGGTGAAAGCCGCAAGATGCCCGCCGGCCGAACCGCCCGATGCGGCGATCCGATGCGGATCAATGCCCAGCTCCGCCGCATGAGATCGCACATAGCGCATCGCGGATTTGGCATCGGCACAGCAAACGGTGGGCGGGCCTTTGTCCCCTTTCGGGATGACTCGGTATTGCACCCGCACCCCGACCATGCCGCGCGTGGCGAGATACTCGCTCTGTTTCTGGAACTGAGTCGCTCGGCCGCCCACCCAGCCACCACCGAAGAAGAACACGATGGCCGGGCGCTTGTCCGAAACCTTCCAGTCGGCAGGTTTGTCGATCAAAAGACTGAGTTCGCGATCAGCGACCTTTTTGTAAACAACCGACTCTTCGGCTTGAATCGTGGTGAATGCGACAAGCAGTAACGCCGCAGTGATCAAGGGGATGGTCTGTTTCATGTCTGAGACTGTTTATGTTGGAGCTGTTGAACGATGGGGTAACGTTGCCTTGACGTGTTTGTTGTTGAAATAAACCACAGAGACACAGGGTTCTTGGCGCGAGCTGCGCCCGCAACCCAAGTATGGAAGAGAAAGGCGTGGTTGTTGGAGAGTGTATTGATAATCGGCCCCAATTGCTCACCGGCTTGCGCAGGGCCGAACCGCCACCGTTCACCGCATTTGTCCCTTGGCTCGGAGTTGTTCGAGGAGCGCGGATAGGTCTTTCACCTTTTCTGGCTGGTCGGCATACAGGTTGACCTTTTGAGCGAGGTCGTCGCGGAGGTTGTAGAGTTCTCCCGGTTGCGTGTGTTTGGTGTAGCCGTTGGCTTGGTCGAACCAATCGGGAACTTTGCTGACCGCTCCGGTCTTGGCGGCGATCAGTACCCAGTCGCCGTGGCGGAGTGCGTAGCCATTGGCGTTGGTGTTGTGGACCAGCGTGTCGCGAGCGCTGAGAGTTTCGCCCTTGATGAACGCGAGTTGGTTGTAGCTGTCTTCTGCGGAGCCGGCGGGGATGTCGGCACCGATGATGTTTGCGATGGTGGCATAGATGTCGATCTGGCTGATGAGGCTATCGCTCACCTTGCCCGAGGGGACGACGCCGGGCCAGCGCATCAAGAACGGGACTCGGTGGCCTCCTTCCCAGATGTCGCGTTTCAGGCCGCGTAACGGGCCCATGCTGCGATGCTCGAAGTTCTTCACGCGGTCGTAGGCGTAGTGCTCGGGGCCGTTGTCGGAGCTGAAGATCACCAGCGTGTTGTCGGCGAAGCCTCGGTCTATCAGAGCCTGCATCACGCGGCCGACGGTGGCGTCGGTCTGCACGACGAAGTCGCCAAACCCGCCCGCTTTCGATTGACCGATGAACTCCGGCGTCGGAACGATCGGCGCATGCGGCGACGTGAACGGGAAGTAAAGAAAGAACGGCTCGTCCTGTTTCTGTTGGCCGATCCACTCGACCGCTTTCTCGGTGAGCGTCGGCATCACGGCCCAGAAGTCCCAGTCCTTCACGGCCGGGCCGGGGCGTGCTTCCCACGCGCCTTCCGCAGTCCGCTTCGGCGTGCTGAGCGGGACGGTCGGCGCGGTGATGACTCGGTCGTTCTCGAACCACGCATAGGGCGGGAAGTTGGGGACATCGTCGCCGAAGTAAAAATCAAACCCATGCGACAGCGGCCCGCCGGGGATCGGCTGGCTCCAATCAAATGCGTCTGGCGCGAAGCCTTCCTTGCCGTTGGCTCGACCGGCTCCGGGCCGCTTGATCGCATTCCAGTCCCAGCCGAGATGCCACTTGCCGATGCACGCGGTCTTGTAGCCCTTCGTCTTGAGCAGCTCCGGCAGCGTGGTCCGTTCCGCATCAAGAATCGGCTGATCGAACGAGTTCACGATGCCATGAAACTTCCGCCAGTGATACCGACCGTGCAGCAGCGCATACCGGCTCGGAGTGCAGACTCCCGACGAACTGTGCCCGTCAGTGAATCGCATCCCCTGCGAGGCCAAGCGATCAAGATGCGGCGTCGGAATTTTCGACTGCGGATTCTGCACACCCAGGTCGCCATAGCCCATGTCATCGGCATAGAGAATGACAATGTTGGGCCTCTTTGCGGGTGAGTCAGCCGCATGCAGCGCGGTCAGCGATGCCAGCAGCAAGGAGGTGACGAATCTGATCGTATTTTTCATCATGTTGCTCTGTGCTATTTCTTATTATGCCTTCTCGGTTTCGGTGGCTGCTCTTCTTCGCCGGAGGCACCGCCTGGGGCCATGCGTTTGAGCCTCCGCGCATCAGAGCCACCACCGAACTGTTTCCAATACAGTTCCTTCAGCACATTCACCTTCGGCGCGGTGAGGACGTTATCGTTCGCCAGCAGCGGTTGCACGTCGGCCCACGATTGATCGTAGGCGGTGCGCAGGGTGGCGGCGACACCGGGATGCTCGCGAATGACGTTGGTCTGCTCGCCGGAGTCGGCGCTGAGGTCGTAGAGTTCTTTGTTGTTGACCAAAGTGAAGCGCGAGTCTTGGATGGCGCAGCTTGTGTATTTGAAGTCTTCGCTCTGGCCTTTGGACCAGCGGCCAACGTGATGTTCGAGCAGTCGGTCAGGCCGCCCGGCTTGCGAAGCTTTCAACAGCGGGAGCAAGCTGCGGCCTTCGACTTGTTGCTTCACTTCGTCGTTCAGCGTCGGGCCAGTGATCTCACCGAGTGTGGGGGGGAAATGTCGAGGTACACGCTCAGTGCTGAGCATTCCGTGCCGCTAGGGCCAGCGTCCACTTTGTCGTTGATCCGGTGAGGGTTTGGACAAGGACATTGTCGTTCCAGCCGCAATTGCGACCTTTCATGACGAGGCTGTCTTTGGCCGGATGCTGCTTGAGCAGAGATCAAGTGAAGCGATGGAGCCATGCGAAGTTCTCTCGCAGGTGCTGGCTTCGGATGCGGGATTCGTCCGCGCGGCAGGTGACATCAAGACTCCACTGGCACGTGTTTTCGATCCCCCAATGGCTGCGAACGGCGTGGGCAAAACGTTGCACTCCCCTCGGGAGACTGCTGATGACGTAGCGGATTTCCGCCGTCTCTTTCCCGTCGCGAACGCAAGACAACAGGGCAATATCAAACGTCGAGAGTTCAAACCCCGGCAGAGTTTTCGGTGCTGGCATTTGCACAGAGTGCCGAATTTCTTCGCGACCGTGCCCCTTCTCCTTCGTGATGTGACCACGGGCACCGATGTCTGCGAAGTCGGTCAGCGTCTGTTCGTCGATCTAGGCGATGACCGCGTCGTGAAGTGTCTCTAAGTTCCCCTTCAACGTGAGGACGTTGTCGGCACCGCCGTCCACAATGGCTTTCGCGATGGCCTTCTGAGTCCCCATCGCGTCAATGGTGATGATCGCGCCCCGAAATTCGACCAGCTTCAAAAGCTCCGGAAGTGCCGTGCCCTTTCGATATGAAAACAGGGCCTTGGATTTCTGGTCCGTCGCCACCTGCCCGAGACTCAGGCCGAAGTCGCTCGCCCAGACGCGGACCGAATGGAGTGCGCCCAAGACCTGGCTCTGGTCGTGGCTCCGTCGAAACGTCTTCCCGGCGATCGCAAACACCGGTTGATCAATCCCCGTCGTCGCCGCTGCCGTCCCCCGCAACGATGGCAACCCGTTGACGAAGCACACTGGAAACGTCCCGGCCTGCAAGGCCGACAGCACACGCCGAAAGACATCCTTCCGAGGAACTCCGTTGGGCAGAGGCAGCACTTTTGTCAGCAGCTCTACTTTGATCAATGCCCAACTGGCGATCGCGGTCGGCCCATTCGCTCCGGCCAACACCGTCAGCAGCGCGAGGACCAAGACGCGGACCAAGCGATGTCACAGGTTGACCGCCGATCGAGGATCTTCAAACCGCCCTGAGAGTCACGACCTCGATCCAGGACCGAGTCTTCAAACTCGGTCGCAAAGTCGCGCCGACTTCCACGCCACCTGCCGCATCATCCGCGATAAACTGCTCCCCAAATGGAACTACAAAACAATTCCAACTCCCAGTTGAAATCGGGAAGTAATTGAGGCCCTCTTCCTTGGCGGGTTAGGCGACAGGAGTTAGCAGCCCGTTGAAAAAGCGAGGTTTGGGGACGTGATCGGTTGGTGGGGGAGTTTGGCGGCGAGGTTCGAGTGGAAGGTCATGCGGTGTGAGCGAGCGAT
>JAYTXB010000169.1:0-7651 GCA_043743205.1 Schlesneria sp. | reverse complement strand
CGTGCAACCGGCCTCAACCAGTCGGCGCGCCATCAGCGTGTAACGGCCCCACGGGTTGTCGCCGTACTTGGCCGACAGTCGCGGGTCTTCCAGATCGAGATTAAACGCACGTCGCGCTTTCCCGCCGAGCACCATCGACAACGCATCCTGCTGGTGACGGTCGATCGTCTCCATGACGTGTCGCTGGTCAGTCGCTCGGTCAAGTTGATCGAGTCCCGCCAGCAGCGACTTCCGGCTCGCGGCTCGATCCGCCTCGAACGATTGCAGGCTATCGAGACACTTCGGCCGACCGACTTTGACGTTGTACGAGTAGTGCAGGTACTTCGATTCGGTATCGACATCGAACGGGTTGTACGCCGCGCCGAGATACGCCGCCCCTTGATAGCCGGGGAACAGATAGATACTTTGAGCCGCAGGCAATCCGACATACGCGGGCATTCCCGGCACATTCGGCCCGCGCACGCGCGAGACATACGAACCGACCGAAGGATACTTCTGCGGCAAGTCGGCCGTCGTCGATCCGAACCGGCCCGTCAGCATCCAATGACCACCGGCAAAGTGGTCGCCGGTGCCGTGATGCAGCGACCGAATGAAGACCATCTTGTCGGCATGTTTCGCGTGCTGCGGCAAGGTCTCAGACAGAAAGATCCCTGGCACATTGGTCGCGATGGCATCGAACGGCCCGCGATATTCAGACGGCGCATCGGGCTTCGGGTCATACGTCTCAAGCTGACTTGGCCCACCGTCGAGCCAAATGAGAATCACCGACTTGTCGTTCTTTGTCGCGGCTCCTTCAGCCTGCAACTTCAAAAGGTCGCCCAGCGACAACCCACCAATCCCCAACGCGCCCGCTTTCAAAGCGGTCCGCCGCGACATTCCCGAACAGTTGGCAAACGGCGTCCCGGTCTCAAGCTGCAGCATTGTTTCGTCCCTCTCATCCTCAAACGGTTGGATCACACCAAGGACTCACGCCGGAATATGTGTCACCTTTCGCTCCGCGAAAGGCGGCAATCCCGACAGCTATCCCGGCTCCGATTCCAACCCAGTTCAATGACTTCATCGGCACAACATAGCCCGGCCTTCACCGATGGGTCAATTCGGGACAAAGAAGCGGAAGATGTTTCACTGCCAAAAGCCCAATCGTTGAAGAATGATTTGAGAGCATCTTTCTCTGCTTGTCGCTTCGCAGGGCGAGTGGTTAATCTCAGACATCGCGGTTGACCTTCCTGCCGCCTCTTCCCGCCGAAAGTCCCGCCGGAATGTCCGACTTGTCGTCCCACCTGCCTCGCCCCGACGCTTTTGAACTCGACGCCCTCGCATCATTCGACTTCGACCCGCGCACGCGCGTGGTTTTCGGTTCGGGGACCGTCGCGCGATTGGGAGAGCTGACGCGCGAACTGGGTGGCTCGCGCGTGCTGGTCGTGACCGATGATGGCATTGAGCGGGCCGGGCACGTAGCGAGGGCAGTAGCTGCGTTGGGCGCGGTGGGTCTCGACGCGACCGTCTTCAAAGACGTGCAACCGAACCCGACCACCGACGATGTAGAGCGTGGCCTTGCCGTGGCGAAGGCCGAGCGGATTGATTTCCTCGTCGCCGTTGGCGGCGGCAGCAGTATGGACTGTGCCAAAGGGATCAACTTCCTGCTGACCAACGGCGGTCAGATGCAGGACTATTGGGGAATCGGCAAAGCGACACGGCCGATGTTGCCGTCGATCGCGATTCCGACAACAGCGGGGACGGGGAGCGAGGCTCAATCGTTCGCATTAATCGCCGACGCGAAGACTCACAGGAAGATGGCTTGCGGTGACAAAAAGGCGGCGTGTCGCGTCGCCATCCTCGACCCCGAACTGACGCTCAGCATGCCCGCCAGCGTTACCGCCGCAACGGGGATTGACGCGATCAGCCATGCGCTCGAAAGCTACGTGACCACGAAGCGGAACCCGATCTCGCAATTGTTCGCCCGCCGTGCATGGAAGCTGTTGGCCAAGGGGTTTGAAGAAGTCGTTGCCGCAGGCGGCGGTAGTCAGGAGTCAGGAGTCAGGAATCAGGGGGCCGAGGGATTTAGTCGGACGGCGTTACCAGCTTCTGCTCAATCAACACTCTGCAATCCGCAATCCTTAATCTTGGCCGCTCGTGGCGCGATGCTGCTCGGAGCACATCTCGCCGGAGCGGCGATTGAGAACTCGATGCTCGGTGCGACCCACGCACTCGCCAATCCGCTGACAGCGCATTACGGCATTACGCATGGGCTGGCGGTGGGCTTGATGTTGCCTCACGTGATTCGGTTCAACGCCAGCGAGGTCGGTGCGATGTACGGCAGGTTGGCCGAGGATGTCGACCTGTGCGACTCTGATGATCCTAGCGCGGGCGAACGACTCGCAACGAAAGTCGCGTCGCTCGTCGCCGCGTCCGATTCCCCGGTGTGTCTCAGCCAATGCCGCGTCGATCGAACGCTGCTGCCTCAACTGGCCATCGAAGCGGCCAAACAATGGACCGGCACGTTCAATCCGCGCGGCGTCGATGAAGCCAGCTTGCTCGAACTCTATGAGGCGGCGTTTGACCTTCCATGAAAGCAAAAGGCGGAACCACGAATCTCACGAATGAAGCAGGAAGAGGTATCGAGTAAGACTCATCACGAATTACACTTTGGGAGGAACTCCTCTGAAGACTTCCTTTCTCCTCCTTTCAAATGTGTGAGATTCGTGGTCCTGCCTTTCCTCCTTCCTCGATTCCTGATCGTGACCATTCCAACGAGGTGTCCCATGTTGCGAAGTCTGTTGAAGTGCGTGTGGTCTGGCGGGCAAGTCATCGCGGGCGTGAGCGCGCTGGCGGCGTGTTTCGCTCTGGCGATGAGTGTCGCGGCGGAATCAAAGCCGCACGCGATATCAAGCTGGTCGTCGTTCCGGCACGATCTGGCGCAGACCGGCGTCGCGACATCGGCTCTGCCCGACAAGCTCGAACTGTTGTGGGAGGTCACGCTCGGCGAACAGGTCGTTGCGACGGCAGCCATCGTGGGTGAGTTCGTTTTCGTCCCGTGTCTGTCAGGCGAAGTCGTCTGCCTCAAACGACAGACGGGTGAGAAGGTCTGGACTTACAAGTCGGTCGAGAAGGTCGAGAAGAATTCGTTCGCGCCCGGCTTCAAGTCGTCGCCAACCGTCACTGCCGATGCGATCTATCTCGGCGACGAAGAGGGGGTCTTTCACGCGATCGATCGTGTGACAGGCAAAGGCCGCTGGAAGTACTCGACCGGTGGCGAAATCTACAGTTCCGCCGCGGTCGTCGAGGGACGAGTCCTCTTCGGTTCGTATGACAACAGCCTGCATTGCCTGAACGAAGCGGACGGCAAGTTTCTGTGGAAGTACGAGACGCAGGGCTACGTTCACTGTGCTCCGGCCGTCGTTGAAGGGATCGCCTTCGTCGCTGGCTGCGACGAACATTTGCGCGGCATCGACGTGAAGACGGGCGAGCAGAAAGTCGAACTACCACTGGAAACGTACCTGATCGCGTCACCGGCCATCGTCGGCGACATCCTGTATGTCGGCACCTATGGCAGTGAAGTGGTCGCCGTCGATTGGAAGAAGAAGGAAGTTGCTTGGAGGTACGCCTCGGGCAACGGGGAGTTTCCTTTTCACTCGTCCGCTGCCGTGACCGACAAGCTGGTTGTCATCGGTGGGCGAGACAAACTGGTCCACGCCATTGATCGCTCAACGGGCAAGAAAGCCTGGACCTTCACGACGCGAGGTCGAGTCGATAGCTCACCGGTCGTCGTCGGCGACCGCGTCTTCATCGGTTCCAACGACGGCAACCTCTACGAACTCAACCTGACCGACGGTACCGAACGTTGGAAGTACAACGCTGGCAAACCGATCTCCGCCGCCCCCGCTGTCGGCGAAGGTGTCCTCGTCATCGGCAGCGAAAGCCGCGACGGCCGGGTGTACTGCTTTGGCAAAAAGTAGGAGGTGAAACCACGAAAGGCACGGAGTGAATTGAACACAGAGAATTCCGTAATCTTCTTGTCGGCCCTTCCACCTGCTCCCACTTCTTGGCTTGTTTCCGTAGTTTCTGTGGTTCAATCTCTTCTGTCTGCATTTCGTGGTTCACCTGCATCTGAAGCTCATCTGACCTGGAACTGACTCTATGACCATCGAAACTGCAGCTGCGACCGAAGTCGGCAGCTACTTCATCTCTAACTATCCGCCGTTCTCGCTGTGGACGCGCGACAAGGTTCCCGAGATTCGGATGGCTCTCGCTGCCGAGCCGGATCGTTCCGTGCCGATGGGCCTCTATCTGCACATCCCCTTCTGTCGGAAGCGGTGCAAGTTTTGTTACTTCCGGGTCTATACAAATCAAAACGCGAACGCCATTGCGCGGTATGCGGAGGCGCTCGCGAAAGAGGTCGAGATCGTCAGCCGCGAGCGGGGCGTGACCGGTCGCGAATTGAAGTTCGTCTATTTCGGAGGAGGCACGCCGTCGTATCTCAGTTCCAAACAGCTTCGATTCTTAAGGGACGAGCTGTCGCGATCGGTCTCGTGGGACCATGCCGATGAAGTGACGTTCGAGTGCGAGCCGGGAACGCTCAGCCAGGAGAAGGTGCAAACGCTGAAAGAGATCGGCGTGACGCGGATCTCGCTCGGCGTCGAGAACTTCAACGACGCGATTCTTGAAGAGAACGGGCGGGCTCATCTGACGCCCGAGATATTCAAAGCCTACGACTGGATTCAGCAGGCCGGTTTCCCGCAGGTCAACATCGACCTGATCGCCGGCATGGTGGGCGAGACCGATGAAAATTGGACGAACTGCATCGAGCAGGCTCGCCTGTTGAAGCCCGACAACATCACGATCTATCAGATGGAGTTGCCGTTCAACACGCTGATCTCGAAGGAAATGAAGGAACTGAACATCGTGTCGCCCGTCGCCAGTTGGGCCATCAAACGGCGGTGGGTCGATGAGGCGATGAACACGCTCGCGACCGACGGCTATCAGGTGTCGAGCGGCAACGAGCTGGTGAAGAATCCCGACACCGACCACTTCGTCTATCGAGACAACGTTTGGCGCGGGTGCGATCTGATCGCAGCGGGCGTCTCGTCGTTCGGCCACTTCCAGGGGGTTCACTACCAGAACCTCGACCAGCTTGAGGAATACCTCACCACGGTCGAGGGCGGTTCGCTGCCGATCAACCGCGCGTTGCGACCGACCGACCACCAGAAGCTGATTCGTGAACTGATCCTGCAAATGAAGGAAGGTCACGTCTCGGCCGAGCCGTTCCAACGGAAGTTCGGCGTGAACATCATGACTGAGTTCGCCGCCCCGCTTTCCGCTCAACAAGCCAAGGGCTATCTGAACATGAAGGGGAGTGACATCACGCTGACCCGCAAGGGCCTGCTCCAAGCCGACACGCTGTTGCCTGAGTACTTTGAGGAACAGCACCGCGAAGTGCGGTACACCTAATTCTCCTCCGTTCGCCAACACCCGTCTGTCGCCTCGTGGATGATGAGCATTCAATGAACCCGCACGACGAACTCCTCGCGCTGACGAATCTCTTTCCGGCGAACGAGCCACTGTTTTTGAAGGCCGAGCACATTCCGTCGTCGCTCACGCCCGAGCCGTACAAGACGCTGCTCGTCCACGATCACCACATGACCGTGGCGATGGAAACGCATCACGGCGGCTCGGTCGAGGTGCGGGTCCTGAATCACCGGCAGGAGGACGATCTGTACGCACGAGAGATTCTGCTGCTGAAGTCTGCGCAGGTTGGTGCGATCGCGAGTCGAGAGGACTCCGAAATGCCCCCTCACCCTAGCCCTCTCCCCCTCAGGGCAGGGGGCGAGGGGACAGGAAGAAGTGTCGTGCAGTACGGGATCGTGCGGTTCGATTTCCGCTATGTGACGGATGCGGTACGGGACGAGATCATCGCCGGTCAAATCCCGCTGGGCCGAGTCCTCATCAATCACAATGTGCTGAGACACATTGATCTAGGGGCGATCTTGGAAATCTCAGTCGGGCCGCGGCTGGCGTCGCTATTCAACATGCCACTCGGCGGCGTGACTTATGGCCGGATGGCGACGATCTTCTGCAACCGGCAACCGGCGGTCGATCTGCTCGAAATCTCCGCGCCGATTGGGTGAGTTCCCCGTCCGTAGTTTTGATTCGTGCGGATTCGTGAGATTCGTGGTTCAACCTCTTCGCTTCGATTGAATCGGTTCTGCGTCGAGGTTTCCAATGCCGCCTGACCGATACAACGCGAACGGGTCGAGTCTGCCACCGGAAATTTGTGAGACGAATCGGTGTTGTGTGCTGGGACGGCGCGGGCAATGCCGGTAAAGTTGCGGCATGACACAAAAACTCTTCTCCGATCTGGGCCTGTCTCCTGAAGTTCTCAAAGCCGTCGAAAAGATGGGCTTCGAGCAGGCATCTCCCATTCAAGCCGAAGCCATCCCGACGATACTCGAAGGACACGATGTCATCGGGCAGTCGCAGACAGGATCAGGCAAGACCGCCGCGTTCGGTATCCCGGCTGTGGAGCTGGTTGATGCCACCAATCGCGGCGTCCAAGTACTGATGCTGTGCCCGACCCGCGAGCTGGCGTCGCAGGTGGCAGAAGAGATCGCGAAACTGGCCACCTTCAAGAAGGGGGTGCGCGAGCTGCCGATTTTCGGAGGCCAGAGCTACGACCATCAGTTCCGGGGCTTGAAGGCGGGACCGCAGATCGTGATCGGAACGCCCGGTCGGTTGATCGATCACATCGGTCAGGGGACGCTCAAGCTGGACGGCGTGAAAATGGTCGTGCTCGACGAAGCCGACCGAATGCTCGACATGGGCTTTCGTGAGGACATCGAGAAGATTCTCGAATCGATTCCGAAGGAGCGGCAGATCGTGTTGTTCTCGGCCACCGTACCGCCGCCGATCCGCAAGATCATCGAGAAGTTCACAACCGATCCCGTTCACGTGAAGATCGAAGCGACCTCGCTGACGATCCCATCCATCGAACAAACCTACGTCGAAGTCGATTACCGCTCGAAGACGGAAGTTCTCTGCCGGTTGCTCGATTTGCATGAGGTTCGTTACGGCCTGATCTTCGGGTTCACCAAGATTCAAGTCGATCAACTGACTGAAGCCTTGATCGCTCGCGGCTACGCGGCCGACAAACTCCACGGCGATATGACTCAGCCGATGCGTGAACGAACGATGAAACGCTTCCGCGAGCGAAAGATCGAACTTCTGGTGGCCACCGATGTCGCAGCGCGCGGGCTGGACGTGGATGACCTCGAAATCGTCTTCAACTACGAGTTGCCTCACGACGCCGAAGACTACGTGCATCGCATCGGTCGCACGGGGCGAGCGGGTAAGAGCGGCAAGGCGATCAGTTTGGTCAGCGGTCGCGAGTTCGGTCGTCTCCAGCAGATCATCCGCTTCACAAAGTCGAAGATTCCGCGCATCTCCGTTCCGCGACTGGAAGACCTCGAACAGAAGCATGCCAGTCGGTTGGTGGAGTCGCTGCACAACACGATTCAGGCGGGCGAGTTCAAGCCGCAGGATAAGCTGTTGGAAGACCTGATCGAAGCGGGGCACGCGCCCGGTGAGATCGTTTCGGCTTTGATGCACTTGCTGGCAGGTGAAAGCAGTCGGCCAGCGGAACGCATCATGGAAGACG
>JAYTXB010000168.1:0-1439 GCA_043743205.1 Schlesneria sp. | reverse complement strand
TGTGCCGTGAGGCCACGGGTTTCTCAGTGACTGAATACACCCGTGGCCTCACGGCACACGGCTCGCCTGATTCAAACTTTACTAGACACGTCAACAAGGAAGGCGACACATGCCACTTCGCGTTTACAACACACTCACTCGGACCAAGGAAGATTTTCAGACGGTCGAACCTGGGAAGGTTTCGATGTATCTGTGTGGACCGACAGTTTATAAGCCAGCTCATATCGGGCATATGGTCGGGCCGGTCATCTTCGACACGGTCAAACGCTATCTGACCTACAGCGGCTACCAGGTGACGTGGGTCGTCAACATTACCGACGTGGACGACAAACTCATCAATCGCGCCAATGAGCGGAAGATGACGGTTGAGGCGCTCGCGAAAGAGATGACTCAGGATTACTTCGATAACCTCAAGACGATGGCCGTCGATGGAATCGATCATTTTCCTTATGCGACACAGCACATCCAAGAGATGCAGAACATTATCGCGACGCTGATCGAGAAGGGGTTCGCGTATCCGCTCGATGGCGATGTCTACTTCAACTGCACGAAGGATGAGGACTACGGGAAGCTCAGCGGGCGCAGTCTGTCCGAGGTGCTGGCCGGGACACGCGCGGAGACTCATGGCGGCAAGCAGCATCCTGCCGACTTCGCGTTGTGGAAGGGATCGAAACCGGGCGAGCCGGCGTGGCCGAGTCCGTGGGGACCGGGCCGGCCGGGCTGGCACATCGAATGTTCGGCGATGGCGAAAAAGATTCTTGGCGATTCGATCGACATCCACGGCGGGGGCCTCGACCTGATGTTCCCGCATCACGAGAACGAACTCGCTCAGTCCGAAAGTTGCACGGGAAAACCGTTCGCCCGCTACTGGATGCACAACGGTTTGATGCAGGCCAGCGGCGCGGCGGGCAAGGTTGGCGGAGGCCACGATAAACACGGCGACAAGCCCGCCGATCTCGCCGCCGCGAAGGAGGCTCAAGAAGCGAACAAACTGGCCGGTTCCAAGGGAGCCGCGTCGGTGAAAGAGCTCTTCGCCAAACACGATCCCGAGACGATCCGCTTCTTTCTGCTCGCCACTCACTACCGCAGCCCGATCGACTTCAGCGATGAGAGAATTGCAGAAACCGGCAAGTCGCTCGAAGGGTTCTATCGCCTGTTCGAGTCATACGAGCGAGTCGCCGGTCAATCGTTCTATTCACTCGAGGTCGCGACGAGGAAAAAAGATCGCAAATGGCTGCCGTCCAATCCAATCGATCAAATCGTCGATCGGCGGTGGTACGACGATTTGATCGCGTTCAATCAGCGATACCTGGATGTCATGGACGATGACTTCAATACGGGAGGTGCTGTCGGAGTGCTGTTTGACTTGAGGAAGTCCCTAAACGGCTTCATTACCGACCACAAACTCGACACAGCCAGTGGTGACAGAAGCAAGCTCG
>JAYTXB010000167.1:0-2893 GCA_043743205.1 Schlesneria sp. | reverse complement strand
GTGACGGTCGATTTCCCGTTCGCGAAGCCCGAGCATCGTGCCGCGTGGCTGGCGTTCGTACTGACGCCGCTGGCGCGTCATGCGTTCTCCGGCCCGTCGCCGTTGTTCTTGATCGACGCGAATACGCGCGGCTCCGGCAAATCGCTGTTGGCCGACGTGGGCGGCATCCTCGCCACGGGGACGACACTCGCCCGCATGTCGAATCCGAGGGACGATGAAGAGTGCCGCAAGCGCATCACGGCATTGGCCCTCGCGGGGGATTCGATGGTGCTGATCGACAACATCATCGGGAACCTGGGCTGCGCGAGTCTTGATGCCGCTCTGACCTCACCCGATTCGTGGAAGGATCGCATTCTCGGCAAGAGTGAGATGGTGGAACTGCCGCTGTCTCTGACGTGGACCGCCACGGGAAACAACGTGATGTTGGAGGCTGACACATCACGACGGACGTTGCATATCCGTCTCGACTCGCCTGAGGAGAACCCCGAACTCCGCAGCGGATTTCAGATTCCGCATCTCGTCGCGCACGTCAAACAACATCGCGCGGAGTTGGTTGCGGCGGGGCTGACGATTCTGTCGGCCTACTATGCGGCCGGGCGTCCGCGAATGAACCTGCCCGCGTGGGGATCGTTCGATGCGTGGTCTGCCCTCATCCGCGAGGCCATCGTCTGGTGCGGTCTGCCCGACCCCGGTCAGACGCGCGAGGAATTAGCCAAACGCTCCGACGTGATGGCGGGTGTGCTGCAAGTCATCGTCAACCAGTGGCCGAACATCGACCCGGACGGCGAAGGGCTGACGACTTCGGAACTGCTCAAGAGTCTGGAGGAGCGACGACCAGATTATGAATCCATGCGCGAGGCGGTCTGCGAACTGTGCGGCGCAGCAGGCGACAAGCTGCCATCGACCCGAAGCCTTGGCAACCGACTCCGGCGAGTCCGTGGTCGCGTTGTGAATGGCAAGGCCCTCGATTCGGACGATGAACACGGCAAAGCCCGTTGGGTGGTCCGGCCGGTCAAGCAATCCGCAACCGGTTGCTCTGGTGGCTCTGGTTGCTCTGTTCTGCCCCCGGTGGAAATCGGAAGCGAGACGTTGATTTCGTTGAATGAGTCCGACGAGTGGGAGGACGTGGCATGAGCGCACTCGCCCTACTCGACCGGCTGACGGCTCGCGGCATCACGCTTCGGGCAGTGGATGATCGGTTGCAGGCCAATCCGATGTCGGCACTGTTGCCCGATGACCGGGAACAACTCCACCAGTTCAAAGCCGAGTTGTTGACGTTGCTCCGTGGAGCGGCTGACGAGTTGTTTGAGGAACGAGCGGCCATCCGCGAATTCGACGGCGGTCTACCCCGCGCCGACGCGGAGCGACTGGCGGCTCACGACTGCAAACGACCTTGCAACTGATTGCGACACATTGCGGCTGGCGCGCTGCTCCGGCCGATGGTATCTTCTGTTCACCTTTGACCGGCGGCGGTGGCGAGAACTCAGAAGCTCCCCCGCCGTTCGGTCTCTTCTGAGAAAGGTTTCTTCGATGGCAAGCATCTCAAACGACGGGAACGGCTCACGGCGGATTCTGTTCTTCAACCAAGCGAACGAACGGAAGGCCATTCGACTCGGCAAGGTGACGAAGCGCGATGCCGAATCGTTCAAGTGTCGGTTGGAGTCTCTGCTCTCGGCAAAGCTGATGGGCAACTCGCCCGACCGTGAAACGTCGCTCTGGCTGTCCACACTGGACGATGATCTTCACGCCAAGCTCGCCGCTCACGGACTGATTGCCCCTCGCACGAAGATTGAAGACGCGACGAACGATGAGCGGTTGCTTGGTCCGTTCCTGCGGAACTACCTCGCCGGTCGCACGGACGTGAAGCCGTGGACAACCAGCAACTTCGCCCAAGCGCAAGGCTACCTCAACAAGTACTTCGGCGAGGGCAAGCCGCTGGCCGACATCACGCCCGCCGATGCCGAAGATTACCGCCGGTCGCTGCTCAAGACGCTCTCGCCGAATACGGTTCGTCGTCACTGTGGACGCGCCCGCCAGTTCCTCACCTACGCGGTCAAGAAACGATTGCTCGTCGTGAATCCGTTCTCGGAACTGAAGGGCATCACGGTACGCGGTAACACGGCACGAATGCAGTTCATCTCCCGCGAAGTCGCTGCCCAAGTTCTCGACGCCTGCCCCGATGCCCAGTGGCGGCTGATCTTCGCCCTGTCACGGTTTGGCGGGCTGAGATGCCCGAGCGAACACTTGGCGTTGAAGTGGTCTGACGTGGACTGGGCGCGAAACCGAATGCGGGTTCCGTCACCAAAGACTGAGCATCACGAAGGAAAGGCCGAACGAATCATCCCACTGTTCCCCGAACTCCGTCCCCACTTGGAAGCCGCGTTCGATGAAGCCCCCGAGGGAACCGAGTACGTCGTCTCGCGCTACCGCAACGTCGGCAAGGCGGGGACAAACCTCAGAACTCAATTCCTGCGAATCCTCAACCGGGCGGGGCTGACTCCGTGGCCGAAACTGTTCCACAACCTCAGAGCTTCCCGTGAAACAGAACTGGCCGGTGAACATCCGCTTCATGTCGTCTGCCAGTGGATCGGCAACAGTCAGTTGATCGCTGCCAAGCATTACCTCACAGTCGGAGAGAACGACTTCGCCAAAGCGGCGCAGAATCCGGCGCAGCAACAGTCGGCAAGCCCCGATTCAGGCAGCAACGCCCGCCAAGTGAGTCTCGCCCGAAACGAACAAACCCCTGTTTTGCAGGGGTTTGCGGCAACTTGCGAAAAGTTGCGAAATCACCGGATGCCCAAGACAGGAATCGAACCTGCACGCCCTTTCGGGCACTAGGTCCTGAGCCTAGCGCGTCTGCCAGTTCCGCCACCTGGGCCAAGCGGCCGAGAGA
>JAYTXB010000166.1:0-1771 GCA_043743205.1 Schlesneria sp. | reverse complement strand
GTCACCGTGGTCTCGCTCCTGCTGGCGTTCCTGCCGTTTGTACGGACGGTCGGCGTGGTGTTTGTCGCGGCGGTGGGTATGTGGAGTCTGGTTCGCCGAGCGCGTTGGATTTGGCTGATCCCTGTTGTCTGTGCGTTGATGGCGACGGCAGCCTGGAGTTATCGCAACTCGCTCGTGTCTCAGACGACCTATTCGACGGTGGTCGCGGCGAGTGTCGGTTCCAACGGGATCGTCGCTTTCGTCGTGCGAGCCTATCTCCGCGCGACCGTGTACTTCGGATTGCTGGGTGAACTGCTGTTGCCGGGGCTACAACCGGGACTGCCGCGCTACGAGTCGGTGATGATCGACGGCACGACCATCCCGCCCGTTCCAAGAGCTTTGGTCTCGTTGCTGACGCTCGTGATCTTCGGCGTGTCGCTTGCCGGAATGTTCGCGCGGCGAGGACGAGACGGCGCGTTGGCAGGTCTCTATCTCGCCGCTTACCTCGCCGCATTGGCGGTCTATCCGTGGACGCATGAGCGGCTGGCGTGGCCGCTTGTGCCAATGATCTGGGCGTTCGTTCCGGCGGGCTGTCGCGTGATTGCCGCGCGAGAACGCTTTGCGACTGTGTTGCCTGTTCGACGGATGCGACGACTGCTCGGGTTACTCGGGTTGGCGTTGGTCGGTTGGCAGACGCACCATTCCGTGCGCATGGTTCAAGCCAATGTCGAGCTGGTTCGCGCGGGAGACCGGTTCTACGACGAGGCCTCACCGGGCTATTACTACTGCGACTGGAGCGCGGCCGGGACGTGGCTCGCGGTGAATTCACCGGCCGACTCGCACGTATTGACCGTTCACGCCGATGTCGGTTCGACTTCACAGCGGCCTCAAGAGATGTATTCGTTCGACGCGAGCGCGATGCCGCAGTTGCATCGCACGCTCATCGAGCAATCCGTGGACTATCTCGTCGTTCCCGGTCGTGCGTTGCCATTCGGCTTTCCGTGGAGTGTGGTCGGAACCGACGAAGCCTTCGTCTATGAGGTCGTCTACGAACGCCGCCACGTGGCGATCTTGTCGGTACGACCACGTGAGGCGAGCGATCCCGCTCTGAGTCCTCGCTATCCCGAGCATGTCGCCGAAGCACTCGCGCAGACCGAGTCCGCCCTGCGCCAGCGACCGAACCGCTTCGATCTGCAACTCCAGCGTGCGTACTTGCTGGATGAACAAGGGGATCTGACCAACTCGCTGTTGATCTTGCGATCGCTGGTCAACCGACGCCTTGCTTCGCCCGGCTTGTATGTCGCGTTGGGAGATGCCTTGGTGAGAACGAATCGCGGAGCCGAAGCCTTGCCGTGGCTCAATCGCGCTGTCTGGCTTCCCGAAGCCGACCTCGTGATCCGACAAGTGGGCGAGACGATCCGCCGCGCGAAGGGACAGCGCCCACGAGACGCGTCTCGCAACAACGAGTGACTCGCCAAGACACGCATCGAGTCGTCGCTCGTTCAATCACGATCATCCTTACAACCGGATGGATTTGCCTGCTTCTCTCAGACGGCGGATCGGCTCGTCTTGTGAGCGGTCCGAACGGCTCTAGCATCTGCCCCGCGTGTTGCGAAAAGGCTGACCCTCACGAGTTCAGCCATTGCGGAAACTTTGCTTAACAGCCCGTTGAATAAGTAACCCGCAGCGTGAGTTTAGAAGTTGCGCTATTTGAGGATTGAAGTTGTCTTCGCCCCAACGGGGCCTCGGAGACCAGCCCAGGGCCAGCGAACACCGTGAGCGCCGCCCTGGG
>JAYTXB010000165.1:0-4587 GCA_043743205.1 Schlesneria sp. | reverse complement strand
GGCACGGTTTTGTTGACTCGGTGTTGTTGGGGTTGATCGCGGGGTTGTTTGTTTTCTTGGTTTCTGTGGAGTCCAGCATGTCGGCGGGATGGCACTGCTTCGGAGTCGGCGGAGAAGCAGTGCTGATGGACGGGGAACCTCTCGAAGAGCACTGCTTCTCAGAGGACTGCGAAGCAGTGGCACGGTTTTGTTGACTCGGTGTTGTTGGGGTTGATCGCGGGGTTGTTTGTTTTCTCAGTCACCGTGGAGTCCAGCATGTCGCTCGACCATGAAGTTCCCTCCCGGAAGAAGGTGAAACATTACGACGATGGGGAGCCGCACTTTCTCACGTTCTCGTGTTACCGGCGCATGCCGTTGTTGTCGAAGGATCGGAGTCGGCAATGGTTCGTCGAAGCGTTGGAGGACGCACGTTCCGTACATGGCTTTCATTTGTGGGCGTGGGTCATCATGCCCGAACACGTTCACCTCCTGTTATGGCCGCCGTTTCATCTGATTTCGCCGGACGCTCATTCCACGCGCGGTCGTATCTGTGGAATTCTGTCGAGTATCAAACGGCCCGTCGGTGAGAAGGCGATTGAATATCTCAGCCTGCATTCGCCCGACTTCTTGCGAAGATTGACCGTGACGAACGCCAGTCGCACCTACCACAGGTTCTGGCAGGCAGGTTCCGGCTTTGACGAGAATGTGTCGGAACCGAGTTCGCTGCACGCTCTTGCCGAATACATTCATCTCAATCCCGTTCGTCGCGGGTTAGTGGCTCGCGCTGAAGACTGGCCGTGGTCCAGTGCCCGCGATTGGATGGGATTGTCAGACGTGCCTCTTCAAGTCGATCGTACGCTTCCAGCGACACTCGACATCCCTTGGATGAATCATCGCGCGGATCGATCTCAGTAAGCGGAACAACGTCTGTCATAAGCGCCGTGCCACTGCTTCGGAGTCGGCGGAGAAGCAGTGCTGATGGGCGGGAAACCTCTCGAAGAGCACTGCTTCTCCGAGGACTCCGAAGCAGTGGCACGATGGCGTTAGCACGACGGCGTTGGGGATTGTGATTCGGGTTGTTCGCTTTCTCCCAACTCCGTGAAATCGGCAGTACCGTCAGTGAACGCTACAACTCCAAAGGAATCGTTCGATGCAATCGCAACGTCGTTACCGTTCGCTAATGTTCTGCCTGATTCTCTCGCCGATCTTTGCGACTGCGAGTCGGGCCGAGACACCTGGATCGAAGAAGGCTGGGGCCGCGAATTGGCCGGACAAACTGGTTGTCAACGTGGGCGATCTGCGGACTCGCATTGACGGGCCGAAGATGTGGACGCTGAGCGGGATCGACTATCAGAACGAGGTCATGGCGACTGAAGACAGCGCCTACGGCACGGTACTCACAATTCGCAATGTCGGGCATCTGGGGACGGCCCATTTTCTAGATGTGCCGGGGAAGCCGGGCGAGGTCGAGCGGGAAGAGGTCACTCACCTGCAACTGTTCGTGGACGACAAGCCGGTCCGTGAATTGTCGCCGACGATGAATCTTTCGGGCGACTCGTTCCGCCTGGAGCGTCGCTCGAAGATTCGGGCGCTGGATCTCGATTCGACCATCTCCATTCGCGATGGAGTGCTGACCGAGACGGCACATTTTCGAGTGACCGGGCCGATCAATCTGCAAAACGCCTATCCGTGGATGTACGCGTGGACTCCGCAGGCCACCGACTATGTCTTCGGTGACGACAAGGAGATTCAGAAACGGGGAGCGTTTCTCAAGGAGGGTCCGACGGTATCGCAAGTGGTGAAGCAGGCGACATGGATGGCGGTCTTCAATTCCGCCAGCGGCAAGGGAAGTGTCTGCTGCTTCCTCAAGCACCCGCCCGACACGGAAGGCTCGTTTCTGTTGATCGACGCCCCCGGTGTCTATCGCAAGGTGGCCGCCTACACTCTCGTGGACAAAATCGTTTCCGCAGGATTCGAGGGAACGTATCAATCGGCGGTCGGTTTCTTCACGGCGACCGAGTCGAATTGGGTCGAGCGAGCCGAACGCCGCGCGACCGAGTTGCGATCCTCAGCGGCCAAACAGTGAACTTCGCCGAGACGTACCGTTGAGTCGGTTCGTGCCGTCCCTCGTTTTTCGCCCCTCGCGTCAAGGAATCAATTCGAGATGACGAAACCTCAGCGAACGTGTCGGACTGTGTTTCAAATTTGGGTCGCGTTAGCGTGCTGGAGTTCTTGCCGCGCGTTGCCTGCCGCCGAGTCGATTGAGGACGTGCTGTCGGCGACGTTTCGGTTAACGGATCGGAAGACTTCGGCCACGTGCTTTGTCGTGGAGCGGGATGTCAAAACGAAGAGTCTCGCGCTGGTGACGGCGGCGCATTTCTTTGAGCAGGTGGTGGGAGACGAATGCTGGGTGGATGCTTCGCACTCGACAAGCCGACGAGACCTACGTTCGGCGTGAGCACCGGCTGGTCGTGCGCGAGGAAGGGAAGCCGCGTTGGAAGAAGCATCCCGAGCATGACCTCGCGGTGTTGGCAATCGAGCTGCCCGAAGGAGTCGAATGCACGCCGTTTCGGTTCGAGCAAATCGCATCCGAAGAGGATCTTAAGGCACGGCGGATTCGTGACCCTTAACTCACACCCACAAGGCATTTTCACTCAAACTTCAGCCCGCATTCCTCAGCACGCAGTATCGGATGATACGCAGAAACAGCCGGTGAGCAGTGGCTTCCACAACGACTGCGAGCGATCAAGTTCGATGCAATCAGAAAAAACAGAATAATCGGAAGAATCCATAAAGTTTGCCACGGCGAACGCTCGATACTCGTGAGGCGGAGCTTTCGTTCTCCGTGAGCCTGTTTCGTCGACTTCGGGAAAGGATTCCCTCCAAATGAATCTGCGTCGTTGGGTCACTCTCAGTAGCTTGTTGATCGCATCCACTGTCGGATGCTGCCATACGCGGTGTGTTTCGTCAGACCCTTGTGGTCCATCGCCTACGTGCGGCCGCTACGTTTCCGGCTGGATGGGCCACAAAATCCATTCTTGGCGGACTCGAAACTACGGCTGGGATTCTGGCTGTGGCGGCTGCGATTCGTGTGGGTTTGATGGGGAGTTGATTGCTTCGGGTTGTGCCTCTGGAGGTTGCGGCTCCATGGGGAATGGCTCGCCGTCAGGATGTGCCTGTGGTCAGCAGCATTCGGAATATGCTCCAAGCTTACCGAACCAAATGATTGCCCCGGCTCCACCTTCCTACGGACCGACACCCGCGCCTGTCGCGGTACCAATGGACAAACCGCCGATGAGCAATGAAATCGCTCCTCCTCCCGCTGATGCGAACACGACACAACGAAACTCAGCTGGGCCTCAGCATGTTTCTGTCGAGGAATTCCACCGGTTGCCAGGAGTTGTGGTTACAGGCTCGACGAGTCAGTCCTCTTCAGTCCCAAGCCTGTCGAGTTCGACGAATGCAACACAGCCATTGATGGCTGCTCCGCAACTCTCATCGGTGCCAGCCCCGCCACGAGTGATCTCGTCGGGTGCTCAGCAGGTGAATTGGGTTCCCTCGAAGAAGTGACCGATTCAATCTGCCCAACCCTTTGAGTGCGTCTCCTAAATAACAACAGCAGCACGCGGTGAGGACCAATGTCTTCACCGCGTGCTGCTGTTGAATTGGGGTTGTTCGAGGCTTGACAGAGATCTCTGTGAACAAGCTCACAGAATTTCGAGAATCGGCATCCGGGGCGTTTCGAGCAGTTGCTTGGCGAGTTGCATTGCCGCCTGCTCGCAAATGTTCAGGAGTGGACCGCGTGAGGGATTGTCTTCCGAGAATAGGCTTGAGATGCGGCCATCGTCTCCTCGAATCCGGATGCCTGCGTCGATGGGCAGTTCACCGAGGAACGGGATGCCGAGCTCTGTGGCCTTCTGTCGCACGCCGCCTCGACCGAAGATATCTCCGGTCATGTTCTCAACCAGACCGAGAATCGGAATCTTGACCTGACGAAACATGCTGATCGCCTTGATCGCATCGAGCAACGCCACCTGTTGCGGTGTGCAAACGACGATCGCACCGGCCAGTCCCAGCAATTGAGACAGCGTCAACGTGACATCGCCAGTACCTGGCGGCAGGTCGATAATGAGGTAGTCGAGATCGCCCCAATCGGTGTCCTTGAGGAACTGCGTGATCGCGCGATGGAGCAGCGGTCCACGCCAGATCACCGCTTGATCCGGTTTGACGAAGTAGCCCATCGACATCACCTTCATGCCATCCGCATCCACTGGCTCAATCCGTTCGATCTCTTCTCCTGTCGCCGTCGTGTGCTTGACCGCTACGGGCATTCCATGCGAACCGACCATGTGTGGGATGCTGGGGCCATAGACATCGGCGTCCATCAGGCCGACCTTGCAGCCCAGCGTCTTCAGTCCAAAAGCGAGCGATGCTGCGACGGTGCTCTTGCCGACTCCACCTTTGCCGCTGCCGACTGCGATGACATTCTTCGCGCGCAAGCCAATCGAACCGCCGCTCATCTTGCCGCGCACGTTGGAGATGAACGCGACTTCAACCGGTCCCGCATCCGAGATCGACTCGCGAATCGCGGACTTCACCGCTTCGGTG
>JAYTXB010000164.1:0-21085 GCA_043743205.1 Schlesneria sp. | reverse complement strand
CGTTTAACCGCGTGGGCAACGCCCCGCGCGTTGCGGCGAATCTGAAAATGATGTCCCTTCGACGCGCGGGGCGTTGCCCACGCGGTTAAACGAGTCGCTGGAGATCGGGAAGTGATTACGGCCCCGTTCCATAACCCTCTCCCCCGAAGACGGGGGAGAGGGGACCAGAGAATCATTCATTCATTCAACTCAATAGGAACACTCGCAACACAATGTCTCGCAAACCACTGCTCATCATCTTCATCACGGTCTTCATCGACTTGCTCGGATTCGCGATCGTGCTGCCATTGTTGCCTCGGTATGGGCGACACTTTGAGGCGACGAAGCCGGTGCTCGGACTGTTAATGGCGTCGTTCTCCATGATGCAGTTTCTGTTCGCACCGTTGTGGGGACGGCTGTCAGATCGGATCGGACGGCGTCCGGTGCTGATCGTGGGCTTGGCCGGTTCGACGTTTTTTTACACGCTCTTCGCGCTGGTGACTCAATACGGGAACGCGGGGCCGATTCTCGGATTGAGTCCGTTGATCTGGCTCTTCATCACACGAGCGGGAGCCGGCATTGCCGGGGCCACGATCCCCACGGCGCAGGCGTACATTGCCGACTCGACGGATGAGAAGTCGCGTGGCAAAGGGATGGCGATCATTGGAGCGGCGTTTGGGATCGGCTTCACGTTTGGACCGTTGCTCGGCGCGTGGTTCGTGAGCAACGAAGCGGACGGGGTGCCGAGTCCCGCGCCGGGATACGTGGCCGCCGTGCTGTCGGCCTTGGCGACGTTGGCCGCCATCGTGCTGTTGCCCGAGTCACTCAAGTCAGAAAGGGCAAGTCGTCCCGCGCGGAAATGGTTCGATGCGGCCGCGTTCTCGAAAGCGCTCAGTCGCCCGCATGTCGGACTCCTCTTGGCCACGATCTTCCTGACGACGTTTGCCTTCGCGCAGTTTGAGACCACGCTGTCGTTGCTCACCAAAGAGCTCGGCCTTGGGGACCGCGCCAATTTCTACGTCTTCGCGTACATCGGGCTGATTCTCACGCTGGCCCAAGGGATGCTCGTGCGGCGACTGCTTCCCAAGTTGGGTGAGTTCCGCATGGCTACGATCGGCACGTTCTTGATGATGCTCGGACTGGGTTTGATCGGCGTCGCGGCGTGGCTAGAAAATGGCGGGATGTCGTTGCTGTGGTACGTGCTGCCGGTCTGTGTCATCGGGTTCTCGTGTACGACACCGTCGCTCAATTCGTTGCTGTCGCTCAACACGCGCGATGATCAGCAGGGTGAAGTGCTCGGCGTTGGGCAAAGCGTGTCGTCGCTCGCCCGCATCTTGGGACCAATCGCCGGGCTGTCACTCTTGGAGTACGGTCGCAGCCTCCCCTATTGGATGGCGACCGGCTTGATGGCCGTGGGGCTGCTCATGGTGTTTGGACTTCGCTCGGCCGGAACCGCGTCTACCAGCGAAACCTGACGCGCTCGTTGAGTCGCGGGACAGTCCCGCTTTGCGCAAGCCACCAAATGTTGTCGCCACGCTTCATGGGCTTCTTCAACGCAAGAAACGTCCGACTACCCGGCTCAAGTTGACACACGACCGGTCGATTGGAGTTGGAGCTTTAATCGAATGTGGCGTTGAGACCGGATCGCCAGCGATCACAGGATCGCGAGCGGGTTGCGGCGTTCTTCCAGTGTGCCGCGGGTGACACCGACTCGGTTGGCGGCGTTGAGTTGTTTCCAGACCTCTTTGCCACGGACGCGGCCTGCAAGCAGCGAGACGTATTGATTGAGAACCCGTCGGATGTCGGCGGGGCGTTCGTCGAGGAACTCGATGCGGAAGTCTTGCACGCCTCGTTCGAGCAGACTCGCGACGACTTCGGCTCCGCTCTGCGGGACGGCGTTGAACAGCGTGTTGCGGCAACCGACATCGGCGTGCAGCGGATGTTCGCTCCCGACGCGATCGCGAAGCTGAACGAGGTGCGTGTCGCACGGGCGGCCGCAGTTGTGCTTGTTCGTCCCCGGCGAAAGGACCGCGCAGAAGACGCAGTGCTCCATGTGGAACATCGGCATGTGCTGGTGGACGACGACTTCGAGCCACTGCGGCGGCACGGCATCGACCAGCCCGAGCAACTGATCGCGGTTCATGTCATACGACGCGGTGATTCGCTCGGCCCGCTGCTCGATCAGGAATTGAGCGGTCAGTTCGTTGGTGCAGTTCAGTGAGTAATCGGCCACGAACGGCACGCCCTCATCGGCATAGAACCGCATCCCCGCCAGATTGCGTGCGAGAATGCCGTCGGCTCCATGCTTGAGCAACGCCTGAAACAACCCGGCCTCATCCGGCTTCTGAATGCGTGGCGTGGCGAGATAGATCGGCAGGCCCGCTTCGTGTGCGATGACCACCGCCTCGCGGTACTCGCGGATGTCGTTGAAGTCGGCGTAGAGAAGGGGTTGATGGTTGAAGGTGGAAGGTGGAGAGTTGATGGAGGAAGGTTGAGAGGCGGGCGAAGAGGAGGTGCTTCTGGTCCCCTCTCCCCCGTCTTCGGGGGAGAGGGTTAGGGTGAGGGGGCCGATCGCGCGAGAGACTTCGCGCAGTTGTTCGAGCGTGCGGCAGAGGATGTGCAGGCGCGGCGTGACTTTGGAGGATGGGCACTCTTGCCCGTCCGGTTTTGGTCTTGCGGCTTCAACGCCACACGCATCAATCGAAGACCGGACGGGCAAGAGTGCCCATCCTACAGCCGACACGTTCGCTCTCATCGACGCGAGAGCATCGCCGTCGAACAGCTTTCGCACGCGGGGCCGCTGGGTTGCCTCATCCAGTCGCGCGACGAGTTCCTGTCGCAGCTTCGACAGCACGCTCAACGGAACCATCGGTCCGCCAACAATCTCCGCGTCGAGTTGCCTCAATTCATAGACCGTGTTGCCGAGTCGTGAGAGTTGCTCGCGCAGGAACTCGGTTGTGATCGCGTGTTTCTTGGCGACTGGCAGCGGGTCAGAGGAAACGACTCGAACCATCACCGTACTTACAAGAGGCTCTTCTCCTGTCCCCTCTCCTCCGTCTTCGGGGGAGAGGGTTAGGGTGAGGGGGTCTTCGGATGAAGGTTGAGGGTCGAAGGTTGAGGGTTGATCGTCAGAGGAAGAAGTCTCTCTGTGAAGTGGCCTGTCTAGCTCATCGCTCCCCCTCACCCTAGCCCTCTCCCCCGAAGACGGGGGCGAGGGAAGGACGGTCGCGATGCGACGCGAGGAAGACGAGACTTCATCGCCGAGCGACGCCGCCAGCACCAACGGCTCCCCCGCAACGCAGCGCACCCGCATGTCCAACGGCCTCTTGCGGAGCGGGTCGGGGCCGGTGAAGGTCTTTCGTAAGCGGGCGGTCAGTTGGGGGTCATCCGTCTTCCAAATCGAGAGGCCCGGCGCGAGGCGACCGAAGTCGATCGCACCGCGTTGGAATTCGAGTTCGACGACGCCCGACTCGGCCTGTTCGAGCGATCGGCTCCGTTGCACAATGCCGTAGATGCGGCCTCCCTGTTCGGCGTTGGCTTCGCGATCACCCTCGAAGACGATGCCGTCGCCGCGCGCGATTGGACCAGCGAGCCGTACTTCCACCGAGGCATCGAACACACGCATGATCTCGCCCAGCAATATGCCTCGTTTTGAGGAACTGATCGCCGGGACGAGCATCTTGTGATCGTCGCCGTTCAGCCAACCAGGGCTGAAGCCGCGCGAGAACGACAGTTCCATCTCCCGCACTTCGTCGCGAGTGAACTCCACCGGCTCGCCCTTCACGGCCGCGTCGATCGCCGCGCGGTAGTGCTTCGTGATGTTGGCCACGTATTCGGGCGTCTTCAGTCGGCCTTCGATCTTGAAGGATGAGATGCCTGCCGCGATCAGGTCCGTCGTCAGGTCATACGCCGCCAAATCTTGAGGACTGAGCAGATATTTTTGGTTCCCCAGATCCACGTCCTCGCCATCGCAGATCAGGTCATACGGGAGCCGGCACGCCTGCGCACACTGCCCGCGATTGGCGCTGCGTCCACCGAGCGACTCGCTCGTCAGGCATTGCCCCGAGTACGCGACGCACAGCGCGCCGTGAACGAACGCCTCCAGCGAGACCGATGTCGATTGCCGCAGCCTCGCGATCTCCCGAATCGACAGTTCGCGAGGCAGTACGACCCGCTCGATCCCCAACTCTTCGGCCACGCGGATGCACTCGGCACTGGTGAGCGTCATCTGTGTGGAAGCATGAATCGGCAGGTCGGGGCAGGTCTCGCGGATCAGTCTCACCAGCCCAAGGTCTTGTACCAGCACGGCATCGACACCCGCGACCGAGATCCGCCGGACCAGCTCGTGCAACTCGGGCAGTTCGTCGGTGAAGGCCAGCGTGTTGAGCGTCACGTAGCCCTTCACCCCGCGATGGTGCAGGAAAGCCATCACCTCGGCCAGTTCCTCCGCCGCCACATTGGTCGCCCGAGCCCGCGCGTTGAACCCGCAGTTCAAGCCAAAGTAAACCGCATCCGCCCCATTCTCGACCGCCGCCCGCAGGCACTCACGATCACCGGCAGGAGCAAGCAGTTCAGGTCGAGGAAGTGATGGCAAAGTCATGCGGAAGCGGCTCACTAACGGCGATGGGTGGCGTGGTGGGTCGAGTATAGCGATGAGTTCCTCACGATGCGTTGGTTGCCCGCTTTGTATGGTCGTCGTAGCCTTGACCAACTCATTGAGGGAGAGGTTGTGATGCGTGTTCTATCTTATCTGTCGTGCTTGTTCGTCGTTTGTCTGACTTCCTCGCTTCACGCGGAACTCGTCCGCTTCGAGATCACTCAGCGGGAGCCGTTCGCCGGCGGGCATCTGTTTGGCGAAGTTGGTCCCTACGAGAAGCTCGTTGGGCGAGCCTACTTCGCGCTCGATCCGAATCTGCGGCAGAACGAGGCTGTGGTGGACCTCAAGCTCGCGCCGAGGAATGCCTCGGGAAAGGTGGAGTTTTGGTCAGACCTCTGCATTCTCACGCCCGCCGATCCGGCCAAGGGTCGCGGAGCGTTGCTGTATGACGTGAACAATCGAGGCAACAAGCTGGCGCTGGGAATGTTCAACTACGGAGGCAACAATAACCCGACGACGTTGGAACACGCGGGCGACGGGTTCCTGATGCGGCAAGGATTCACGGTCGTCTGGAGCGGCTGGGACGGCGAGCTGCTGCCGGGCGGTGATCGGTTGAGGCTCACCGCGCCGCTGGCTCGTGACGTTGACCAGCCGATCACGGGGACAGTCCGTTGCGAGTTTATCGGCTCGAAGGGCCTGACACGGTCGGTCGTGAACTGGGCCAATCACGGGTCGTATCGGCCGACGGCGAAGGGGATCGAATCGGCAACTCTCACGATTCGGGAGCGACCGGCGGCGGCGAGAGTCGTCATCCCGCGAGACCAATGGACGCTGTATGTCACCGATGTGTCGAGCGACTCCCCCACCCAGTTGCCGAACGTCGAGATCGAGTTGCCCGGCGGAATGAAGGCCGGATACATCTACGAGCTGATCTATGAAGCCTCGACCCCGCTCGTCATGGGCGTTTGTTTCACGTCCGTGCGAGATTTGATCACCGCGATCAAGCGCGGCTCGGGCGAAGGCAACCCGCTGACGAAGAACGGCCAACCGGTGATTCATCGCGCGCACGGCTTCGGTGTTTCTCAAAGCGGACGGTTTCTGCGCGAGTTCCTGCACGCGGGCTTCAACGAGGACGAATTCGGCCGACGAGTCTTCGACGGGCTGATCCCGCATGTTGCGGGAGGCGGCCTCGGCTCGTTCAATCACCGGTTCGCTCAGCCGACTCGACACTCGAACCAGCACGATCACCACGACTATCCGCCCGATCGCTTTCCGTTTGCCTACGAGGTCCAACTCGATCCGCTCTCCGGTCGAGAAGACGGCATTTTGAAGAAGGCCCTCGCGACGAAGACCGCCCCGTTCGTCATGCACACTCAATCCGCCGCCGAGTACTGGACGAGAAGCGGCTCGTTGGTTCACACCGATCCACTGGGAACGCGCGATTCAATTGAATCGGATGGGGAGCGGTCGTCTCTTGTCCCCTCGCCCCCGTCTTCGGGGGAGAGGGCTAGGGTGAGGGGGCCGAGCCGAGAAATCGCTTCGAAGACACAACCGGCCGAAGAAAGAACCCCTCACCCTAACCCTCTCCCCTCCAAGGCGAGGGGCGAGGGGACAAGAACAAAAGAAGACAAAAAGAATCCCCTCACCCTAGCCCGCTCCCCGCAAAGCCGGGGCGAGGGGACAGGAAACACAGCCGCCCCTGATGCGTCCGCGCAACTTGCTCACGTCCGTTTCTACACGTTCGGCGGCACCCAGCACGGATCGAGCGGCTTTCCGCCGTCAGCGGGGAACGGACAGAACCTGACCAACCCGGCCGACTACAAGCCGTTCTTGCGTTCGCTGCTGCTGGCTCTCGACAAATGGACGAGCGACGGGACCGAGCCGCCGGCCAGCGTGGTGTCGCTCATTGCGAAGGGGACGCTCGTTGATTGGCGTCACGCGGGGACCGGCTTCCCGAACATCCCCGGCGTCTTGTTTCCCGAGATCATTCAACAACCGAGCCTGCTCGACTTCGGACCGCGCTGGGAAACCGAGCGAATCATCGACTTCCAGCCGCCGCGATTGCGAGGCGATTACCGTGTGCTGGCCCCGCGCTGTGGAGCCGATGGCAACGAACTCGGCTGTCTGCTGCCCGTCGAAGTCGCCGTCCCCGTCGCCACGTACACCGGCTGGAACCTGCGCAAGGCCGATGTCGGAGCCGAAGGCCAACTCGTCAGCCTGACCGGTTCGTACATTCCGTTCCCGGTCACGAAGGCCGACCGCGAACGAACCGGCGACCCGCGACAGTCGGTCCAAGAGCGATACGGCTCGCTCGACGAGTACGTTCGCCAACTCACGCTCGCGGCCGACAAGTTGAAGGAGACGGGATACCTGCTCGATGAGGACGCCACTCGCCTCGTGAAGCTGCATCGCGAACGAGCGGCCAAGTTATTCGAGGGGACTGGCGTCAAATGAGCGACGCACCGCAGATGGAAGTGGCCCACGCGGACTGCTCCTCGGTGAGTGGCGGCGAGAGCGGATCCCGACCGTAGGAGATCGCCTTGGCATAACCACACTCGTCGTAGCAGTGGGCGAAGACCGATTGCAGGTTGAGCGTCACGTACCCGTCTTGCGGTTTGAGCGGGACCAGAATCTCTGGCAGTGCGTCGCGCAGGCCGAACGGGTAGAGGCGATAGCGGCGCGAGTCATCGCAGCGGTGCAGGCAGACGTGATAGTCGAACGGCCCGAATTTCTGTTCGATCAACTCGCGCGGCACCGATGTCGAGTGCGTCCCGCCGCGCAGCAGGTCGATCTCGATGAGATGCACGTTGGCCTCGTGCATCTCGCGCTGTTTGGCCCGATAGAGTCCTCGCCCCTCCCGTCCCGGCGTCTTGTTCGCCGGGCTGAGAATCTCGATCGACGTGACCAACTCCCGATCAGAGCCGCTGATCTCGAAGATGTCCAGAAAAATTTCGCGCTCCTCTTCCAGATCGTAGTCGTAGTTGAATTCCACGAGGATCGCCGTGTCGGACTCGGGTTCCATCACGGCCACGCCACCGTCGTCCGTTCGCCGTCGCCGTGCCACGGTTCTGGAGACGCTGACATCGGGCACGACATGCCGTTCGGATGTCTTGACCCAGATTCGCTCGTTCGACTGGGCGAAGTAGTTCTGCGGCAAGCCGCGCTGCAAGGCCGCCTTCATGTAGACGATCATCGAATCATGAAAGTCCGCGAAGAAACGGGGGCTTTCGAGATACGGGGCCATTCCGGGAAAGGGTGACGGCATGAGGCGACCTTCATTGAGTGGCGATTCGGAAATCGTGGCGACAGTATATCGTCCGGTCGATCCAACGCGACGCGACCGACCAACATCGCCCTTTACGGAGTACGCCATGAGCCTGTCACGACTTCGCTCTCTCATCGAGCATCTGCCGCCGTCTCTGGAGCGTGGCTGCTCGCGGCGTGAGTTGCTTCAAACTTCAGCCGCTGGATTCACGGGAGCCATTTGGGCGGAGCGGCTCTTTGCTCAACAGGGTGGAGCGTCGGCTCCGGGTCTCGCGCCGCTCAATCGTTTTCCGCGCATGATGCAGGAGTACATCGGGGCGAAGGTGGCGGAAGCGGAACGGCAGAGCATCGCGCGGCTGGCGGCACTCAAGACGAAAGAGGAGGCCGAGGCGCATGTGAAGCAGACGCGGGCGCGGATTGCCGATTGCTTCGGGCCGTTTCCCGAAAGAACGCCGCTCAAGCCGCGCGTGACCGGTGTCGTCGAACGCGATGCCTACAAGATCGAGAAGGTGATCTTCGAGAGTCGGCCAAACTTGCTCGTCACGGCGAATCTGTACGTGCCCAAGGGGAGAAAGTTCCCGCTGCCGGGTGTCGTCGGGTCGTGCGGGCATTCGGTGAATGGGAAGGCGGCCGAGGCGTATCAGTCGTTCGCGCAGGGCCTCGCGCGGCAGGGCTATGTCGTGCTGATCTTCGACCCAATCGGGCAGGGCGAACGGTTGCAGTATCCCGACGACGATCACACCAAGTCCGAAGTCGGAGCGGGCGTGGGTGAGCATCTGCTCTGCGGCAACCAGCAGTTCCTGATCGGCGAGAACTTCGGTGCGTGGCGGTGCTGGGATGGGATGCGTGCTCTCGATTACTTGCTGACGCGCGAAGAGGTCGATCCGAAGCATGTCGGCATCACGGGGAATTCGGGGGGCGGCACGATGACGATGTGGCTGTGCGGCGTGGAGCCACGCTGGACGATGGCCGCACCGAGTTGCGCCGTGACGACGTTTCGCCGCAACTTCGACAACGAACTGCCGACCGACACCGAACAGATGCCGCCTCTGGCTTTGAAGCACGGGCTGGAGCATGGCGACTTCCTGTCGGCAATGGCTCCCAAACCGGTGGTCATCATTGCGGCTGAGAAAGACTTCTTCGACGTGCGAGGTTCGATCGAGACCTACGAACGGCTGCGGCCGTTGTGGCGATTGCTCGGTGCCGAGCAGAACCTGCGACTCTTCATCGGCCCCAACGAACACGGCTACACGCAACCGAATCGCGAAGCGATGTACGGCTTCTTCAACGAGCAGACTCGCATCGCACAGGGAAGCACCGAACCAGAGATCGTGATTGAAAAGGATGAGACCTTGTGGTGTACGCCCCAAGGCCAGGTCGAACCGCTCGGCTCGAAGACCGTGATGTCATTCACACAGGCCGCGTCGCGCGAGCTGACTGCACAGCGCGGCGAACTCGACGCGGCCACCGTCCGACAGCGCGTGGCAGCTTTGATTCCGCCTCGTCCCGCAACTCCACCCGACGCACAAATCCTGCGCGTGATCGGCGGCAGACAGTACCCGACGAAATCGGCCACGTCTTACGCGGTCGAAACGGAACAGAACGTACGCGCGATCGCCACGCGACTCGACAACACCCCGCGCTACTCACGGCCGCCACAGAAGGAAGGGCGAGCCATCCTGTACGTGTCGCACCAGTCGGCCGACGTGGAGCTGCGCGAGGAGCCGCTCGTCAAGGAGTTACTCGCAGCGGAACCTGACTTCGAGTTCTATTCGCTCGACGTGCGCGGCATCGGCGATTCGCGCCCCGACACGTGCGGAACCAACACGTACCTGACGCCGTATGGCAACGACTACTTCTATGCGATTCATTCGCTGATGCTGGGCCAGTCGATCCCGGCGCAGCGAGCCTTCGATGTGCTGCGCGTCATCGACTGGCTGAAGGCGAACGGCCGCACGGAAATTCATCTCGCTGCGAGCGGTTGGGGGACGATCCCAGCCACGCTCGCGGCGATGGTCTCCGACAACGTGAAGCAAGTCACACTGAAGCACGCGCTGACAAGCTGGTCCTCGGTCGCCGCAGAGGAACGCTACAAGTGGCCCCTCTCGTCCTTCGTGCCCGGCGTGTTGAAGAGCTTCGATCTGCCCGACTGCTATCGCGCACTGGCCGTGAAGAATCTGAAGCAACTCGAACCGTGGGGGCCATCGGCCACGAACGACGTAGAAACGAGATGAACCGCAGACGGATGGCTCGTGGCAGCGAACTCCGCTTCAGTGTGGTCGGGACTCAGTACCTGGCTCAAGCGGCTCACTCGGAATAGACGCGCGGCTGCTGCCACGATTGAGTTGCGCGAGAGACTCGCACGCGCGACGCGGCTCGTGGCGCGACGGGCATCTCCGGTCGCAGCTCTTCGATGTCGTCGTAGTTGATTGGAAGCGAAGGAATGCGTTGCAGACGCTTCGCTTTCCGGAGCGCTGTCAGCAATCCTTCCACGTTGCGATGCACATGCTGAGACGCCAGGATGACCAGCGATCTGGCATTCGGAACGGGCGAGATGGCCCCTCCCTCTCCATCGAACTCCTCCCATTTGCCGTTGGTCGTTTCTTGGATCGCCGTCATCAGCCATTCGTAATCGTCATGCCCGTGTTCGTCCGCGTCCAAGAGGTCGCGCACCGGGTAGACTCGGGTCGTTCTCGCCTCATCCGCCTTCTGCTGCGTCGTGATCGTCAAAACCTCATCTTGAATTACGTAGGTCAGATACAGCGGTTCCAAAATCAGCTCGAGTCCCGTGGCGAGTGACGCATCCGGCAGAACCAAGTTCACTGGCTGGTCTGCGGCGATCCCTTCGGACGACAACGATTCCTTGTCGATCCAGATGTTGATGTTGAACTGCTGGCCGACCTGCTTCATCGCCTCGTCGAGCGGGCTGTCGGTGTAGTCCCATTTGCCGCGGACACCGAGCGCCTGTTCGATCCGATCGGCTGCCGAGGGATGTCGCGACGAACCGTGGGAGTACTCGACCCGGACCCAGTTGCGTTCCTGTCCCACAACCGCATAGGCGGCGAATCCGGTCAGAATGGTGGCGGCAATCAAAATGCGCGTGGTCATCGGTCGGTCTCCTTCAATAGCATGGCTCGCGAGCCAAGATAGCCCGCTCGGGACAGCCGCTGCAACGGGGAAGTCGCCCGGCTTACCAAGAGGATTCAAACGGGAGTTGCCTGATGAGCGTTTCAATGTTGCCTCTTCGTCGCCTCTGTCTGGGACTGTGGGTGTGTTCGTCTCTGACGGGCCTTTCGACACAGGCGGCCGAGGACGCCAAGCAGCCATTGCCGCTCAAGCGGGTGGTGATGCTGAACTCGGGCGTCGGCTTCTTTGAACACGCGGGGACGATTGACGGAAACAGCGTCATCGAGTTCCCCGTCAACGTGGCCGACATCAATGACCTGCTGAAGAGTCTCGTCGTGCAAGATCGAGGTGGCGGACGAGTCGCCGCCGTGAACTACGGCTCGCCCGAACCGATCTCGCAGACATTGAAGACGCTCGCCATCGACGTGACCCGCAATCCGTCGCTCGCTCAGATCATCCACCAACTGCGCGGACAGAAGGTGGAGCTGACCGTGGCCAGCGACACGAAGCCCGTGGTCGGGACGGTGGCGGGTGTCGAGCGGCGGCGACTGGCCGTGGGCCGCGAGCAACAGGTGGTCGATCAGGACCTCATCCTGCTGCGCACCGAGGCGGGTCTGCGCAGCGTGACCGTCGATTCGGTGATGCTCACCAAATTCAGCGACCCCAAAACCGATCGCGAGTTCCAGCAGGCGCTCGATCTGCTGGCCGAGGCCCGGCAGCAGGATCGCAAGCAGGTGAAGCTCGACTTTCGCGGCCAGGGCCGGCGCGCGGTAAGCGTCGGCTACGTGCGGGAGTCTCCCGTTTGGAAGACCACGTATCGACTGGTCCTCGACGACGAGAAGCCGCCGTTTCTGCAAGGCTGGGCCATCGTCGAGAACACGACCGCTCAAGACTGGACCGATGTCTCACTGACGCTGATGAGCGGTCGGCCGATCTCATTCCAGATGGACTTCTATCAGCCGCTGTTCGCCTCGCGTCCCGTGGTGGAGCTTGATCTGCACACCTCGGTCGAGCCGCGCGTTCACAATCAGGACCTGGCCGCGCGCGAGGACGAATTCCTCAACGCCGCCAACAACGTCGCTGGTCTGCTCGGCACTGCGAAAAAGAGGCCCGGTTCTTTTGGTGGTGGACAACAGGGCGGTGGAGGTGGAGGTTTTGGCGGCGGAGGCGGCGGAGGTGGTTTCTTCGGCGGTCCCGGTGTGGCCGCGCCTGCCGCGATGGGTGCGAAGCCGAAGCTCAACCTCGCTCAAGGCGTCGAATCGTCCGCGACCGCCGATGACGTGGGCGAATCGTTCCGCTACGTCATGAAGACGCCCGTCACGCTGAAGCGGCACGAGTCGGCGATGCTCCCCATCGTCAACGACCCGATCAAGGGTGAGAAGGTTTACATCTTCAACCCCGCCGTCCACGCCAAGCATCCGCTGGCGGGGCTGAAGCTGACGAACTCGACCGAGCTGCACTTCCAGCAGGGACCGATCACCGTCTTCGATGGCGGCGAGTACGCCGGCGACGCCCGCATCACCGACATCCCGCCCGGCTCGACGAGGCTGCTCAGTTACGCCATGGACCTCGACACCGAGGTCGTCGCGACGAGCCGACTTGCCGACCGAACCCTTGTCGGACTGAGCATTCAGAATGGCGGCCTGCTCCTCAAGCACTTGGCGACCCGCAAGTCGCAATACGTCATTAAGAATTCTGGCTCGCGCGCCAAGCGATTGCTGATCGAGCAGCCCGTCGAAGCGGACTGGCCCAATGTCGAACCCAAGCCGGACGAGCAGACTCGCAACCAATATCGCTTTGCCACGACGGCCGAACCGGGGAAACCGACCACCGTCGCCGTCACCGAAACGCGCGACATCGAAGAGCGGATCGTCGTGCAGACAATGACGGTGGCCCAGTGCGAACTCTATCTGGATTCTAAGGTCGCCTCAGAGAAACTGCTGGCGGCGATGAAGGAGTTGATCCAGCGCAAGACCACCCTCAACCAATTGACGGCCGCTCGTGAGGTGATCGAGAAGGCCATCCAAAGTGAGACCACCGAACAGCAGCGTTTGCGTGAGAATCTCAAAGTCGGCTCGCTCGACAACGCCCTGCACCAACGCTACCTGAAGAAATTCGGAGCGTCCGAGGACCAGCTCGAAAAGCAGCGAGAACAGCTCGCCGCCGCCCGCGCCGAAGAGGCTCGCGGCCAGAAGGACTTGGAAACCTTCGCCGCAAACCTCGCTGTCGAGTGACGGTTCCCGTCGGATGTCGGGGGCTTCACGCGCCTCCAGACCCTACGCGCCCGTGGAAAAAGTAACCCGCAGCGTGGGTTCATAACTTGCTCGGTGCAAATTGGCCTGTTTGCTGGACCGAGAATCTCAGTCATGGAATGCCTGAGCTACGTAGGCGAGTCATTCCGTGGCTCGCACTCACGCTGTGCTACAACCGGTCAATCTCGACCACGTGAGGTATCTTGGACGTTTCCGACAAAAGTCTGGTGAGCCGGGTGCCGTGAGGCCCGGACTCTGAGTCTGGCTGAGAATCCGGGGCCTCACGCCCAATGGCACTTGTTTTAGAAATTAGCCGGAACGCGCTAGCGTCCGGTTTGCTGAGAACGACGAGAACCGGACGTTAGCGCGTTCCGGCTGATGTGTTCGGTTGCTCTAAAACAAGTGCCATTGGCCTCACGGCACCCGGCTCGCCTCGTTTCGACTTTTGTCGGAAGCGTCCGGTTGCCGGCCGATCCCCGAAGATTGCGACCGGCGGAACGTGTTCGTGTGCCTCCGGCGGTGCAATCCTCTCAGACGGTTTGACCAGTCCGGGAAATTTGGCGACTTCGCGTGCATCCGTCTGTGGTCTCGTGCCATAATTCGGAAGCTGGGTGACTTGAGTCGAGCCTTCCGATTGCGTAATGGCTTGCAGCCCCAGTTCATCCCCACGCAGGAGCCTTCCGCAATGACTCGCCTGTCCACTGTAGCCCTTCTGGGCGCGACCCTCGTCTTGGCTGCGGCTTCGTCGCCCGCCGTTGCTCAGCCACCCGCGACGGCCGCACCTGCTGTTCCGTCCAAGTTTGAAGCCGCCATCACCGGCGCGAAGAAGGTCGAGGGCCTCTGGACGATCTACTACAAGGACCAGCAAGTTCTCGTCGATCTCAAGCAGATGCAACTTGGGCAAGACTTCCTGATGCTCAGCTCGATCGCGCGCGGCGTCAGTCAGGGACAAGTGTTGGGTGGCATGACGTGGGGCGACGACGTGTTGTGGTCGTTCCGCAAGGTCGGCGAGAAGGTTCACGTCCTGCGCCGCAACGTGAAGTTCAAAGCGAGACCGGGGAGTCCCGAAGCGAACGCCGTGAAGCTGGCCTACAACGACAGCGTGCTCTATTCGCTGCCGATCGTCACAGACACGCCGGGCGGACACCTCGTCGATATGACGCGCGTATTCCTCAGCGATGACGAGCAGATTGGGAAGATGATCGGTGCCAGCTTTGCCTTCGATCGCAGCACGGTCGGAAATTTAAAGGCGTTCAAACAGAACGTCGAACTCGACATCAATGCGGTCTACGCTGGACAGATCGATTCTGACACCGTCGCCGATCCGCGCGGGATGCAAGTCACCGTTCACTACAGCATCAGCCAGTTGCCACAAAATCCCACTCCCTATCGTCCGCGCAAGGCTGACGACCGCGTGGGTTACTTCCTCACGGTGGCGAAGGACTTCACCGACAGCAGTGACGACCAGAACTTCGTTCGCTACATCAACCGTTGGGACTTGCAAAAGCTCGATCCGGTGGCCAAGGTCTCCCCCCCCAAGAAGGCGATCATCTTCCACATGGAGAAGACGGTCCCGGTCAACCTGCGACCGATTGTGCGCGCGGGGATCGAAGAGTGGAACAAGGCGTTTGATAAGCTCGGCTTCGACAACGCAGTCGAAGTCCGCCAGCAGGGCGACGAAGACACATGGGATCCGGAAGACGTGAACTACAACACGTTTCGTTGGATTACCGCCGAAGCCGGGTTTGCCATGGGCCCTTCTCGCGTGAACCCGCTCACGGGGCAAATCCTTGACGCCGACATCATCTTCGATGCCAGCTTCCTCCGATCTTGGAAGTCCAGCTACGAGAACTTCACGCCAGCCGCCGTCGCCGCGTTGCTCGACATCGAACAGCCCGTGCTGAACAAGGGACCAGCCCTCTTCGGCCCGCAACGGCATCGTCATGCCGACTGCCGCCTGAACGAAGGGATGCAGCACCAGAGCAGCCTTGCCGGAGCCGTCTTCGCTGCGCAGGGCCTCACTGCCAAACGAGGCGAGTTGCCCGAAGAGTTTCTGCAACAGGCGCTCAAGGAAGTGGTCATGCACGAGGTCGGGCATACGCTCGGCCTGCGTCACAACTTCCGCGCGAGTGCCTGGAAGACGCTGGCCGAAATGGAAGACCCCGCCAAGGCCAATGAGCCAACCGTGGGGAGCGTGATGGATTATCTGCCCGTCAACATTGTCGCGGCTGGAACGAAGCAACCCGCTTACTACACGACGACCATCGGCCCCTACGATCACTGGGCGATCGAGTACGGCTACAAGATCGTGGCCGGTGACGAGAACGCGGAACTCGCCAAGATCGCCATGCGCAGCGGCGAACCGGGTCTCGACTATTCGACCGACGAAGACACCGAAGCCAATGATCCCGATCCGCTCTCGAACCGCTTCGACTTCAGCAAGGATCCAATCGCCCATGCTCAACGCCAGATGGCCCTCGTCAACGGACTGCTTCCGAAGTTGCTCGAACGAACGGTGGAGAACGGCGAAGGCTATCAACGCGCTCGTCAGGCGTTCGGCGTGCTGATCGGCGAGTACTACAAGTCGGCGCAGTTCGTCGCGCGGTTCATCGGTGGCGTGATGGTCCATCGGGACCACAAGGGAGACAACCAAGCCCGGCCTCCGTTCAAACTGGTCGATGCCGCACAACAGCGTGCCGCCTTGAAGCAACTCGCCGAGCAAGCCTTCACGGTTCCCAAGTATGACCCTGCATCGCTCAACTCATTGGCGGGCACTCGTTGGCGACATTGGGGAGTTCAAGAGCTGAGCCGAATTGACTACCCGATCCACACCCAGATCGCTCAGTTCCAAGACGCGATCCTGTCGCGCACGCTGAGCCATCTCACGCTGAACCGCATCCAAGACGGCGAAGCCAAGGCGGCACCGGGCGAAGACGCTTACACCCTGCCCGAACACTTGAAGGGAGTGATGGACTCGATCTACTCCGAACTGGCCGCTCCACCGGCGGGTGAGTTCAACAACCGGTTGCCTTACATCAACAGCTTCCGTCGCGCTCTTCAGCGATCGGCATTGAAGAAGTACGGCGACATCGTTGCCAAGCCGCGCACAGGCCAACCGGAAGATGCCCGAGTCCTCTCACGCATGTATCTCGCGGACCTTGCTGCGAAGATCGACGCGGCTCTCGCCAAAGCGGACCTCAAACTCGACGACTACACGCGAGCCCATCTCACCGACTCGCGACTCCGCATCAAGCAAATCCTCGAAGCCGAATCGGAAGACTTCGGTAAACCAACCGGTGGCAGCGGCGGGGGAGGCTTCCTGATCTTCGGAGCGGAAGCAGAACCGCGAACTCGCAACAGCGAATCGGCCGCTCCCGAGCAGCCGTGAGAGAGTGGACGTTCGAGTGACGAGAACCCGAGTTTGAAACTCAAGTTGAATGACTGTGATCGTCACGGACTCGACCGCTCGTAAGGCAAACCCATCAGGGCCGCTTGGGAACGAACACTCGCTCCCAAGCGGCTCTTTTTCTTCCTCGCCCCCAACTTTGAGCCGAGTCAACCGCAGAAGAGCCCCGTGCTTCACCCGCCGATGGTGTGGCTCCCAGCAATCATGAAGACGTTTCTGCCCCGGTCACACCGCCATCAGATGATCGGCGGGTGGCGATCAACCATGATCAACCACCGCCGAATTTGCTGGGCACGGCGTGAATTCATTTGTAAAGCAATTAGGCGAGCGGCAAAAAGAAATGTACCTGTAGGATGGGCACTCCTGCCCGTCCGGCTTTCTGTCTTCCAGGCGGACGGGCAGGAGTGCCCATCCTACATCGCGGTACGACCATTCCTGCCGCTCGCCTTACTGTCGCGCGACCGGTCGCGGTGATTCCCTCCAATTGTGTCGGATCATCCGCAGACCATCGAAAATGATCCGGCCATTTCTGCTGTCGCGGATGAAACAACGAGACGACTCGTCGGGTCTTGGGATCGGTGGCCTTGGTCTGTGTCCACTTGTGTGTGTTGCACCACAGTCACGCGAGCGGCAAGTTCGTTTCGACTGTCTCACCTTGTGCGGCTTGAGGAACCACATGATCGACCGTCAGGTCCATGACTTCGGCAGCTTGAGGCAGGCGGCAGTCTTCGCAACAAGCCTGCGCTCGCTCCGCAACGAGGCGATACAGTCGTTGACTGATCCGAGCCACGCTTAGAACACGATCAAGAACAACTTCCGTACGACGGACTTCCAGTCCGTCGAATTACCGCAACGGACTGGAAGTCCGTTGTACAAATCGGGATTTAGTTCTTGAGCGCGTCCTTAGCCTTCCAACTCAGGAAACGCTTGGAGCAACTGCTGCAACGCCACTTGAGCTTTCACTTTTTGAAGTGACCGCTCCTGCGCGACTTCAACCAAGACCAAAAGCTCTTCGTGTCCTGCCGGGCTTGTCCGTTCCTTGTCGTCCAAGGTCTTTCGCAACTTGCGTTGTAAGGGAGCAGGCAATTGGTAATTCGCCGCGACCCGCAACGCCTTCGCGCACGCCCGGAGTGCCTTTCGTCGAATGGAATTGTTTGGTGTTGTGGTCATCGTAACGGCGGACATCGGTTCTCCCCCCAAGCTTCGCGAAACTCGTTCAGGACCACCGCGATGATACGATCCCTCGCAATCAACAGCCAGACTTCCAATCCGCACTGGCGCACGCGATGGGAAGTGTCCACTCAGCGGGACCGCCAGCTTCGTGGTGAGTGGACGCAGATCAAGCCACGGCACTTCCCGCGTCACCGATCTTCCCACAACGGAACTCCAGTAGTCGAAGTCGCCTTGAGCGAAGCCACCGAGGCATCATCGACCGCCACAGACCGAGGCATCGCGAAGTCGCTCCTGCCTCGGCCACCCTGCCGCGTGTCGGCGCTTGGTCTGGTTGAGTTCATCGGAGGTGTGGCTGGGGTCGGCGCTTCGCCGCCCCCAGCGGTCACGACACGGAGCCTGCAACTCGTCACTCTGCCACCCAGCCGATTGACTCCTACGTCGTGCAGGAGCGTCCAATGCCGAGTTCATCGAAGAACTTCTCGTTACGGCGTTTCGCATCTCCGAGCAACTTTTTGAAGGACATGATCTCAATGTAGACGCCAACCTTGCGGTGATACCCGAAATACCCGTCGTGATCGGGCGCAATCGTGAGATCGGAGTTTCTTGCTTGGCGATGAAGCGTCGGCGTCATGTCGCAAATGATGTACGCGTAAATTGGAATGTTGTCGCCAACCGTTATGGTGTTTTGATTACGATCCTTCGCCTTGCCTGCACGAATCTTTTCGACGTAATCGAAGACCTGAATGATGGGATTCTTGTGTGGATTGTCGTCTTGATAATCATTTCGCTCTGGTCGTTTGAACTCAACGATGGTGATGGAGCGGAAAGGATCATCCGAGTCTGCAAACGCAAACGGCTTATCAAATATCACGATGTCCGGTCGGTCATCGCTGTCCACTTCAATCACCTCCATTTGATTGAAGAGGAGGTCCGAAGCCAAGTAGAAGTGATATGCGAGCTTCTCATCGAGAATCCACAAATTCATCTGATCGGAACGCAAATCATCCGATGATTTCTTCAGTGGAAAGATCACTTCGTGCATGGTCTCTTCCAAAGAGTATTTGCCAGAAGGTTGCATCTTGAGACGTTCATACAAGAACCTTAACGTCGCCTTTCGATATGCAACATGCCGAGCGAGCTTCCCCATACCGTGCTCATTCCATTCCTCTGCAAAACGTTTAAGATCCTCCTTGTGCCCCTGCCACTTTTCAGCCTTCTTGTCGCCTTCCGCGAGCAGCTCAGCACAACGTTCCCGTAGTTCAGCGTCATACTCTTGGTCAATCTTGTAGAGTTCAACATCAAGCTTATCGTCGGGAATCTGTGCAGGAATGCGGTCAAGCCTTTCGAGCCTGTGCTTTAAGAGCGGGCGGTATTGGCTTGCTTCCTCCATGACAAATTTCTTGATGCGTTCCATCTTTCTGGCTTTGATGGGCGCTGTGAATTGCTGAAGAAACGTCTCCGATTCTTTGGCAGTTGCGCTGATGATCTCGGGCCAAGAAATCTCCTGATCAGAAAACAACGTTCTGTCGTCGCTGTCGGAAATTGCGAATTGCGTTCGCTCATTGATGGCGCGGTCATTGAGGTACTGCCCAGACACGTAGCCTGAATACACAAACGGTTGACCAACGTTTTGGAGCGGTGTTTCGATATTCGCGATTGTCTTTGCGCCGCTGATGCTCCGCACGGAACGGCTGTCGGCGCAGAAATGCAAAAGATGCTCCGATTCCCCACTGGCTTTCACCATGACATGAAGAATGCTGAAAGGCATGTCATTGACGGTGAAATCTCGCCTCTCGGAACTGATGTGAAAATCTTCGTCGAATTCATTGTTGAGATTGATTTCTTCACCATTGAGGTCGTGCAAAACAATCGTGGGAGCAGTCTTTAATGCGAAGAATTCCAGGCAATGCTCGATGATTCTCCTCGCAATGGGCGTGGCGGTCTTGGGCGCGGCGTGCTGATACGGCTTCTTGTAGCCTAGAAGTCGCACAGTGGTTTCCTTTGGCACTTTTGGTGCATCCTTCTCAGCTTCCTTCTTCGTGTGTTTGACCACACCAGCTTGCGTCAGCGCAAAGCCGAAGGTCCGCGTCCACTGCTTGTCGTTCTGTTGAAAAACGCTTTCGATCTCGGCGCGAGTGAATGCCTTGAGCCAGAGCATGCGGCCAAGCCCCTTGCCGCCGCGTTCCCGTTTGTACGTGCTATCTGAAGTGCGGAAGGACTGATAATTACGATCAGTAAAACCGATACCATCATCGACGATGGTAAATCCAATGATTTCGGGGGCGGCACTTGTCGCAATGAGAGTTTGCTGCGGGCTGCGATCAATCGTGATGTCGATCCTTCCACCGGCTTTCTGGTCCTTTTGTCGGTCTTGGATCGCATGTATGGCGTTGATAATCGCTTCAAAAAGCGGGAAAAGGCAGTTTGAGTACGGAAGTTTTGTGTTGGCGATCTTCCCCGGAAGATCGATGATCATTGCGTCGGTTTTCATTGTCGGCCCTCAGCCAGTCGTGGTCGAACCATCGCCAAATGTCAGGTTGTTTAAGAAAAGCGAGTCACTCGCCTACGCACCCTACCACTGACTTACTATGACAAGGGTCACGGCTTGGTAGTCGGGTTTGGAGCGTTTCGCGAAAACCCGGTGCTTCCCTTCGATCCAGCACCGGCCACCCAATCGTCGGCCATAGCCATTTGGGGTGTGTGGAGTCTTCGGAACACACCGTTGGTTTTGCGATTGACGATGGTGCGTTCCGAGGACTCCACGCACCCTACGGCTATTTGAACGCCCGACCCCAGAATGGCGAGCCGACTTCGCAGAAAGGGACAACAGCCGTGCCTCGTTCTCACCGGATTGACATTGCCAACGATCTGCATCACGTCACTCAGTCAGGTAGGGTGTGTGGAGTCTTCGGAACACACCGTTTGTTTTGTGATTGATGATGGTGCGTTCCGAGGACTCCACGCACCGTGCAACTTTGGAAGTCTGGTTATACCTCGCGCGGTCACGAATGAGGCGTTGGCGAGCCGCACGCCGTAAGGCTGCGGGTTCTTGATCGCCGCAGGAAACCCGCAGCCTTACGGCATGCGGCTCGCCTAAAACACATCACTCCTGGCCGCGCGAGGTATAAGCTCTCGTCCGTCCCCGCTGCGGCGGCTTTCATGTTCACAATCATGTACTCGTATTCAGGGCGATCAGGCATGTCTCGCGTGGTTGAGGTTCGTCATCCGCTCGTTCAACACCACTTGGCTCGATTGCGAGACCAGGCGACTCCGCCGGTGGAGTTTCGC